>NZ_BAAHFQ010000288.1:0-2019 GCF_054681715.1 Deferrisoma sp. | reverse complement strand
GTGCGGCATGGCTGGTGCAAATCGTGCCCGGGACGGGGTGGGCGAGCTCGCGAACATCGTGGCGGGGGGCGCAAAGCGCGTGCTGGCCGACGAGGGCTACGACCTCAAGATCTCGATCCCCACCGTGGTGGTGGGCAAGGACCACGTGGTCAGCCGGCCCCGCGGGGTCCCGTGCATCGTCATCCCGTTTGAAACCCAGGGGGGGCCGTTCCAGGTGGAGCTGTGCCTCCGGTTGGAGGGGTAGGCGCGCCCCCGCCGCCGGCGGGGCCGGGACCGTCCGGGCCTCTCGGACCGGCCCTCGGCGCGGTCGTCGAGGTCGAGATTCTGGAGGTCTTGGAGCCCGGGGTGGGCCGGGTGGCGCTCGGGCGCTGGACCGGGGACGCCCGGTTCCCCGAGCACCTCACGGCCGGGGCCCGGTTCCCGGCCCGGGTGGCGTCCCTGGGCCCCCCCACCGTGCTCCAACCCCTCCCAGCCCCCGAGGCAAACCCCGCGCGGCTTCTCCCGCCGCCGGCCCAACCCCTGGCCCAGGCGGTCGAGGCGATCCTTTCGGCCGGGGACTCGGATCCGGCCGCCCAACCCCTGGCCCGGCTTCTCTCCCTTCCCCAGGATCCCGAGGCCCTGGCTCCGGCGCTCGCCCGCTGGGTCCGGGCCAGTGGGGTGTTCCACGAGGCCGATCTCGCCCGGGGGGAGGCGTACGGCGACGTCAAGACCCTGGCCCAGAGGCTCCTGCAGCGGTTGCCCGAGGGACCCTTGCGGGACGCGGCCGAGGCGCTGGTGCGTCACGTGGAAGCCCACCAGGCCCGGTCCCTCGCGGCGGGGGAGCCGGTGGTACCCCTGGTGCTCCCGTGGCCGCAGGGGCCGGTGCAGGGCGAGATCCGGCTGGAACCCGACGAAACCTCGGGCCGGCCGGGTCGGCCGACGCGGTACCGGGCCGTTCGCATCCGGCTGGATCTGCCCCACCTCGGCCGGGTGGAGGCCCGGGTGGCCTGGGTCCCCGAAGGGGTGAGGATCTCCCTCGGGGCCTCGCCCGAGGTCCTGCCGCTTTTGCGCCGGGAGCTCGCGGCCCTGCGGTCGGCGCTCGCCGAGGGGGCCGGGGTCCGCCTCCTGGGTTTGGGGGTGGAGGCCCTGCGGCCCTCGGCCGAGCCGGAGGCCTGCCTCTGGGAGGTCAGGGCATGACCCCCCGGAAGAAGGCGGCGAGCCTCCGGTACCGCCCCGAAACGGACCGGGCCCCCCGGGTCACCGCCTCGGGGCGGGGCAAGGTGGCCGAGCGCATCGTCGAGGTGGCCCGGGAGGCGGGCGTTCCCATCCGCCACGACCCGGCCCTGGCCGAGGTGCTCTCCCACCTGGATCCGGGCGAGGAGATCCCTCCCGACACCTACCGGGCCGTGGCCGAGATTTTGGCGTTCCTCTACCGCCTCGACGGCCGCGCGGCCAAGGGATGAGGCCCCCCGGGGCCGAGCCTCCCAGGTAACTTCGGCTGGGCGGCTGGGCTGCTCGGCAGCTAGGCGGCTAAGAACACTTGGGATCCGGCGTCATCGCGCCGGCCAACCCGTGGGAGCGGCTGCCGTAGCAGGGGCCAGAATCCAGAGGTCAGATGTCAGAGCACCCCCGTCCTCTGTCGTCCGTCTTCTGGCACCTGGCACGGTCGTCGGTCCGTTGATTCAGACTCCGGCGGTGCTGCCCTGTGTGGCAGGGACCGAAACGTTATGGTTCTTGCGGACAGGCAGATCTGAGGCCGACCGGAGAGTTCCCGCTTTATAGCCTTCTATTACTCCGGCGGCTAAAGAGACACGGTCGGGGGCATGGGGCCTGCTGGAGCGCCGGGCGTGGCTCCTACAGTCGCTGCATCCGGTACTCAGCCAACGACTGGGACTCTTCCGGTCAATCGGATCGACAAATACGCCTAGAATTCCTGAGCGGTTCCGCCCATCCGGCTGAGTGCCGGATGCAGCGTAAGCCGGATGCCGCACTCACGCACGGCCGGAAGCAGGCCCCATGCCCTCGCGAGCTCCTTGCGCG
>NZ_BAAHFQ010000287.1:0-2046 GCF_054681715.1 Deferrisoma sp. | reverse complement strand
GCGCGCGGGTGCACCTGTGGCTCCCGGCGGCCGCTCCGGAGGGCGCCGAGGCCGCCGTGGCGGAAGGCCGGGTGCTCGTGATCGAGGCCGACCCCCAGGCCCGGCAGGTGCTCGCCCAGGGGCTCGGGCCCGGCTACGAGGCGGTGGCCCCGGAGGACCCGGAGGAGGCCCTGCGGCTCTGGCGCTGGGCCGGGCCGTGGGCCGGCTGCGTGGTGGAGCCCCAGGGGGCCGGGGGCCCCGCGTTCGTGGGGCGGCTCCTGGCCGTCGAAGGGCGGGCGCCGGTGCTCGTGTACACGGCCGGCCCGGCCTCGGACGCGGCGTTCTGGAAGCGCCTCGGGGCCGACGCCTGGGTCCCCAAGCCCGCCCGGGCCCGCACGATCCGCCAGCGCCTGGGCCGGTTGGCGGCGAGGCGGCCGGCCGGCTAGGCGGCTGGGCGGCCGGGCGGCTAGGCGGCTAGGCGGCTGGGCGGCGGGGCGGCTGGGCGGCTGGGCGGCTCTAGCGATGCCGGAAGGCTCGGTTTTGCGTCCTAACCTCCTAACGTCCTAACGTCCTAGCGTCCTAGCGTCCTAGCGTCCTAACGTCCCAACGTCCCAGCGTCCTAACGTCCTAACGTCCTAACGTCCTAACGCTCCATCCCAACGATCCAAGGAGTCATGCCATGCCCGTTCCCAAGACCGACCGCGACGCGGTGATCGTGAGCGCCGTGCGCACCCCCATCGGCAAGTTCGGGGGCGCCCTCAAGGACCTGCGGGCCCACCGGCTGGCCGCCCTCGTGATGGACGAGGCCCTCCGGCGGGCCGGCATCGCCGGGGCCGACCTCGATGAGGTGATCGCCGGCGAGTGCATCCAGTGCCCCGACGAGGCCAACACGGCGCGCACGGCGGCGCTCGCCGCCGGGATCCCCGTGGAGGTGCCGGCGTTCACCGTGCAAAAGCAGTGCTCCTCGTCCATGCAGGCCCTGGCCTCGGCCCGGCTCCTGGTGGCCGCGGGCGAGGGCGGGGCCGTGCTCGTCGTGGGCGTGGAGAGCATGTCGAACGCGCCCTACGTGCTCAAGACGGCCCGCTGGGGCCAGCGGCTCACCCACGGGGAGATGACCGACAGCCTCTGGGAGCTTCTGAACTCCGGGAGCCGGATCCTCGGCAACGAGATGATCATGGGGCTCACGGCCGAGAACCTGGCCGAGCGCCACGGCATCTCCCGGGCCGACCAGGACGAGGTGGCCCTGCGGAGCCACCGGAACGCCGAGGCCGCGATCCGGGAGGGCCGGTTCGCCGACGAGATCGTGCCGGTCACGATCCCGGGCCGGAAGGGCGACACCGTGGTGGACACCGACGAGCACCCCCGGTTCGGGCTCACGTCCGAGGACCTGGCGAAGCTCCCGCCCGTGTTCAAGAAGGACGGAACGGTCACGGCCGGGAACAGCTCGGGCCTCAACGACGGGGCGGCCGCGGCCGTGGTGATGAGCCGGGCCCGGGCCCGGGAGGTGGGCCTTGCGCCCCTGGGCCGCATCGTGGCCCAGACGAGCGCCGGGGTGCCGCCCGAGATCATGGGGTACGGCCCCGTGCCCGCCACCCGGAAGCTCCTGGAGCGCACCGGGGTCGCCCTCGGCGACATCGGCCTCGTGGAGCTCAACGAGGCCTTCGCGGCCCAGTACATGGCCTGCGAGCGCGACCTGGGCCTCGACCGCGACCGGGTCAACGTGAACGGAAGCGGCATCGGCCTGGGCCACCCCGTGGGGGCCACGGGCCTGCGGATCGTCGCAAGCCTTCTGTACGAGATGCGCCGCCGGGGCGTCGAGCTAGGGCTCGCGACCCTGTGCGTGGGCGGCGGCATGGGCATGGCCACCCTGGTGGAGGCGGAGTAGGGCCCTTTGTCTCCCTCTCCCTCCCCGGGGGGAGAGGGCCGGGGTGAGGGGGGCGTTGTTGTGACCCCCTCCCCCTGTCCCCCTCCCACCAGGGGAGGGGCAACGGCTTCGCGCCGCGGGCGATCGCGGTTTGTCTCCCTCTCCCCCCCCCGGGGGGAGAGGGCCGGGGTGAGGGGGGGGCG
>NZ_BAAHFQ010000286.1:0-2087 GCF_054681715.1 Deferrisoma sp. | reverse complement strand
TTCCGGATGCGCCGGGTGGTGGAGGTGGACGCCCAGGAGCAGACCGTCACGGTGGAGCCCGGGATCACCTGGGAACGCCTCGACCGGGCGCTGGGCGCCCACGGGCTGACCCTGCGGCTCTACCCCACGAGTTACCCCTCGTCCACGGTGGGCGGGTGGCTCGCCCAGGGCGGGGTGGGCATCGGCAGCTACACGTACGGCCCCTTTCCGGAGAACGTGGTGGCGGCCCGGGTCGTCACGCCCGACGGCCGGGTGCGGGAGTTCGCGGGCGACGACCTCGCGCTCGTGGCCGATGCCGAGGGCATCACGGGGCTGATCACCCGGGTCACGCTGCGGGTGCGCCCGGCCGAACCCCTGGCCGTGGCCGCGGCCGCGTTCGACGACGCCGACGGGCTCCAGCGGTTCCTCGAGACCCTCGCCGGCGCGGACCTGCCGGTGTGGTCCGTGACGTTCATCAACCCCCGCATGGCCGAGCTGAAGGCCCGGGCGCCCCGGGCCGAGGACGAGCCGGTCCCGCCCGCGTTGCCCCGGGCCTTCGTGGTGACCCTGGCGTTCCCGGAGAACGGGGCCGACGACACCCGCAACGGGCTGGGTCGGCTCGCGGCCGGGGCGGGCGGGCGGCTTTTGCCCCACGAGGTGGCCCGCCACGAGTGGGACCACCGGTTCGAGGTCATGGTGGTGAAGCGCCTCGGCCCCTCCCTCGTGCCCTCCGAGGTGGTGGTGCCTCTGGACCGGCTCGCCGCGTTCCTGGGGGACGTGGAGGCCAAGGTGGGCCAACCCATCGTGAAGGAGGGCCTCGTGGTGCGCCGGTGCCGCGACGGCCGGCCGGAGGTGGTGATCCTGGGGTTCATCCCGGCCGACCGCCGGGAGTTCTCGTACCACTTCGTGTTCGGGCTGTCGCTCACCGTGCTCCGGACGGCCGAGGCCCTGGGGGGCCGGGCCTACGCCACGGGGCTCTTCTTCGCCGACCGGGCCCGGGAGGTCCTGGGGCCCGACCGGCTCGAACGGCTCCGGGCGTTCAAGCGGGAGGTGGACCCGCGGGGGCTCCTGAACCCCCGGAAGGTCCTGGACAACGGGATCCTGGGCACGGCCCTGGGGCTCGCGGGGCGCCTGGAACCGGTGGCCCGGAAGATGGGCAACGCCGTGCACCTCGACCTCGGGGAGCGACCCTCGGGCGGGGAGATCAAGGGCATCCCGGCCGACGTGGCCTGGTACGCCTACGCCTGCTCCCAGTGCGGGTACTGCGTGGACGAGTGCGACCAGTTCTACGGCCGGGGCTGGGAGAGCCAGAGCCCCCGGGGGAAATGGTACTGGCTGCGGGAGTACCTGGAGGGCCGGGCCCGGTGGGACCAGCGCATGGTGGACACGGTGCTCTCCTGCACCACCTGCGAGATGTGCGAGCACCGGTGCCCCGAGCACCTGCCCGTGGAGCGCTCCTGGATGAAGCTGCGGGGCAAGCTCATCCACGACCAGGGCCGCATGACGTTTCCGCCGTTCGAGATGATGGCCGCCGCCCTCTCGGGCCAGGGGAACATCTGGGCCGGGTACCGCCGGAACCGGTCCGAGTGGTTCCCGGCTGACCTGCGGGAGGCCCACGGCCCGGGCCGGAAGGCGAAGGCCGTGTACTTCGCCGGATGCACCGCGAGCTACGTGGAGCGCGACATCGGGATCGCGAGCGTGCGGCTGCTGCACGACGCCGGCGTGGACTTCACCTACTTGGGCGAGGAGGAGAACTGCTGCGCCACGCCGATGCTCGTGGCCGGCAAATGGGACCTCTTCGCCGAGACCCTCCGGAAGAACGTGGAGGCGGTGAAGCGGACCGGGGCCGACACCGTGATCACCTCGTGCCCGGCCTGCGACATGATGTGGCGCAAGGTGTACCCCGAGTGGGCCCGGAAGCTCGGGATCGACTACGGCATCACGGCCCGCCACTACAGCGAGGTGGTGGCCGAACGGATCCGGGACGGCCGGTTCCGGTTCCCGGAGCGGCCCGGCGGCCCCGTGACCGTCACCTGGCACGACTCCTGCCACATGGGGCGGGCCTCGAAGGTGTACGAGGCGCCCCGGGAGGTGATCCGGGCGATCCC
>NZ_BAAHFQ010000285.1:0-2097 GCF_054681715.1 Deferrisoma sp. | reverse complement strand
CCGATGATGTCGGAGCTCACGATGTCGGGGCTCGTGGTGAAATCGATCTGGTTCTGGAGCGGGCTGTCCAGGGCGATCTGCCGCAGGTAGTCGTTGATCTCCTCGCGGGTGGTCGGGGTTTCGAGCCGCAGGTTCATGATGGCCAGCGACACGTCGGGCACGGGCACCCGCACGGCGTTCCCGGTGAGCTTGCCCTTGAGCTCGGGCAGCGCCTTGGCCGCGGCCTCGGCCGCGCCGGTCGAGGTGATGACCATGTTGAGCGGCGCGGCCCGGCCCCGGCGGGGCGCCTTGTGGAAGTTGTCAATGAGGTTCTGGTCGTTCGTGTAGGCGTGGCAGGTCTCCACGTGACCGCACTCGATGCCGAACCGGTCGTGGATCACCTTGAGAACCGGTACGATGGCGTTGGTGGTGCAGGAGGCGGCCGACACGATCCGCTCGTTGGGGTCGAGGGTGTGGTGGTTCACCCCGTACACGATGTTGGGGATGTCACCCTTGCCGGGGGCCGTCAGGAGCACGCTTTTCACGCCCTTGGCCTCTAGGTGCTGGCCGAGGCCTTTCCGGTCACGCCATTTGCCGGTGTTGTCCACCACGATGGCGTTTTCGATGCCGTACTGGGTGTAGTCCATGGAGGCCGGGTTGTCGGCGTACAGGATCCGAATGAGGTTCCCGTTCGCCACGATGGCGTTCTCCTCCTCGTCCACCATCGTGGTGCCCTGGAAAGGCCCATGCACCGAGTCGAGCCGAAACAGCGACGCCCGCTTGTGGAGATCGGGTTCCTTGGGCTTTCGGACCACGGCGGCCCGCACCCGGAGCTTGTCGCCTTTGCCGGTCTTGTCCACCAGGATCCGCGCGAGGAGCCGCCCGATCCGGCCGAACCCGTAGAGAACCACGTCCTGGGGCGGCTCGAGCACGGGCCGCGGGCCCGTGCACACCGGAGCCAGTTCCCGGGCCACGAAGGCGTCGAGGTCGCCGCCCTCCCTCTGGTAGCGTACGGTGAGTTTGCCCAGGTCGATCCGGCAGGGGCCGAGATCGAGCTTGGCCATCGCCTGGAGCACGGGGTAGGTGTCCTGGACCGTGAGCTCCCGGCCCAGGATGAGCCGAGCGTGCCGATGGACCTTGAGGATCTCCACCGAGCTTACCTTGGCGATGGAGCGGCCGAACACGTGCACCAGCACGCCGCGCTCCACCCGGAGATCGCTCAGGATCGGCATCATCTTCGTGGCTAGCGCCTCCGACTCGTTCCACAGCTGGAAATACTGCTCGCCCTTGTTCGCGCTCATGGAACCTCCTCCCTGGATCACGGGTCGTGCGTTGGCCCCCCCGGGAGAGGGGCGGCGGAAAGATAGCACGCCGGATTGGTCCAGCGAAACCCTTGAGGTGTCGAAGCCGCCCCTGCGGTTTCGGTGCCGGCCGTCGGCCCCGGCCGGCCGGGGATGGGCCAGGGTTTCTTTGGGCCAAACACGGGGTATACTGGGGGGGCCGCGGTCCCTGGTCTAGGGTGCCAGGAATCAAGGGGGCGGGCGCCGTGTTCGGGAGACGGGAAGCGAGGCCGGCGGCGGGATTCGCGGCATCAAAATATGTTTCTTGACATTAAACCTTTCTCGGAATAGCCTGTGGCCACCTGCAGATACGGAGGAGACCCCCATGGCGAAGCGCATCGACCCCGAAGTGGAGGACCTGGGCATCGGCCAGAAGATCCGGGAGCTGCGGCAGCGCCGGCGGTACACGCTCCAGGACCTCTCGGCCAAGACCGGGCTTTCGAAGCCGCTCCTGTCCCAGGTGGAGAACGGCCACGTGATGCCCCCCGTGGCCACGCTCTTGAAGATCGCCCGGGCGCTCGACGTGAATATCTCCTACTTCTTCCAGGAGGAGGAGCAGGAGGAGAAGATCGCCGTGACCCGGGCCCAGGAGCGCCGGCAGTTCACTCGCCGCGCCCACCAGGACGCGAGCGAGGTCGGGTACGTGTACGAGTCGCTGGAGCTCCACAAGTCGCGCAAGCACATGGAGCCCCTGATGGTGACCTTCCCGCCGATGGAGAAGAAGGACATGGTGTTCTACTCCCACGACGGGGAGGAGTTCATCCACGTGCTCGAGGGG
>NZ_BAAHFQ010000284.1:0-2136 GCF_054681715.1 Deferrisoma sp. | reverse complement strand
TCGAAGTAGCGGCGGATCCGGGCGTCGTCGAGGATGCCGAAGCAGTCGATCACGGCCACGGGGTGGCCGGCCAGGCGCACGACCTCGTCGGGGTCGAGCCCCAGGTACGGGGCGTGGCGCACGGCGAACACCACGGCGTCGGCGCCCCGCAGGGCCTTGGCCAGGTCCTTTTCGACACGCAGTTCCTTGAGCTTTTCCTGGTTGCGGAAGAACCGCTTCCAGGAGTATTCGGGCGAGGGGTATTCATCCTGCTTTTCGAACTCCCACCAGTGGTCCACGTAGGGGTCGTGGACTCGGGGCTCGGCCCCCATCTCCGCAAGCCGGCGCACCAGGAGCTCGGAACCGCTGTAGCGGGTGTCACCCACGTCCTCCCGGTACGAGGCCCCGAGCACGAGCACCTCGGCCGCGGCCACGGGCCGGCCCATGTTCCTGAGGGCGTCGCGCACGAGCTGGGCCGCGTGGAGGGCCCGGGTGTCGTTGATGTCGATGGCCGTCGGGGTGATGCGGAAGATGTCGTCGTCGAACCCGTGGAGGTGGCGGTAGGCCCAGATGCCCAGGCCCCCGTCCTTGGGCAGGCAGTACCCGCCGATGCCCGGCCCCGGGAAGATGATGTTCGAGTGGGTGGGCCGCACCTTGATGGCCTCGATCACCTTGATGAGGTCGACCCCGTTTCGCTCGGCAAAGAGGCTCCACTCGTGGAGGAACGCAAGGATCGTCGCCCGGAAGCTGTTCTCCACGATCTTTGCCGTTTCGGACTCGATGGGCCGGTCGAGCACGGTAAGCGGGTAGTCCTCCACGTTTAGCACGTCGCTCAGGAACCGGACCACCCGATCGCGGGCCTCATCGTTGATGCCGCTACAGACCCGCCAGAAATTCCGGATGGAGTCCACGTAGTGCCGGCCCGGCATGACCCGCTCGTAGCTGTGGGCGAGGAGCGGGTCGGTCTCGATGCCCCGGCGGCGGAACACCTTGCGCATGATCGGGTAGGCCACCTGCTCGGTGGTGCCCGGGGCCACGGTGGTCTCAATGAGCACCAGGGCGTCGGGCCGGATGTGCTCGGCGATGATCTCGAGCGACTGCTCCAGGGCCGCCATGTCGGCCTGGCCGTTCCGGACGTTCCCCAGTTCTTCCTTGAGGTAGTCGCACTGGACGTCCACCACCACGACGTCGGCGAGTTTCAGGGCGTCGTAGGTGTAGGTGGCGGTGAGGGTCCTCTTTTCGTGGACGCACCGGCGGATCAGCTCGTCCACCTTGGGGTCCTCGGATTTGACCGGGGAGAGGCCCCGGTTCAGGAGCGGGATCTTCCAGAAGCTGCGCACGCTCGGCCGCTGCATGCCGATCACGAACTTGGTGGGGTTTCCGGCCCCGTCCTCGGCGTCGGCCACCACCGCGGCCATGACCGCGCCCACGAACCCCACCCCCACCACGACCACCACCTCCCGGCCCAGGGCCCGGTGCTCGGCGGCGAGCGCCTGGAGTCGCTCGAACTCGGCCTTGTGGTCCTCAAGCGTCGGCAGCGGAAACCGCTCGCCGTCGGGGCTCACGGAGTAGAGAAGGCTCATGGGGTCCTCCCGTTGGGACGGTTAACTGCCGTGAATCGGGAATGGTATTGGCCACAGATTCACACAGATGGACACAGATGGCTTGTCGTGGTGTCGCGGGTGGTTGGTAACGGCCGTGAGGGGTGACGGCCCTCCGCCCCGGGGATGATTGAGTGCCGGGAATAGGGGACCGCCGTTCGTCGCGGGTCGCAGGTCGTGAGAACTGCGTCGGGTCTTCGGGAACCCTGGCTCGTGGGTCGGGAATCGTAGGACCGGGGTTGGCGCTCTGACACGCTCACGACCGGTGCCCCTCCCTGGGATTCGGCTGGAAGGCCGGAACCTGGAATGCTTAGGAGGCCGGGATGCCGGAAACGCGGGAACGGCGGTCTCCCCCCTCGTGCTCCGGCCGACGGCGAATGATACGGAAAACGGGGGTTGGGGACAAGCGGGGGGCTCGGTCACGTCCGTCAAGGTGGTGTAAGAAGCCGACCGCGTCATCCTCGGTTGATAGATCAGGCTGCCACCGGCAGCGCCGGGTTCGGTGGGGGTGGAGTGGTTCGTTTGATCACGTCGGCGATCGACTCCAAACTCATAT
>NZ_BAAHFQ010000283.1:0-2147 GCF_054681715.1 Deferrisoma sp. | reverse complement strand
CCGGGCCGGCGCTGGATGTGGCCGCAGACCTTCCGCTCCACGAGCACGAGCACGGCGGCGTTGGTGAACGCAAACGCCACCACGATCACGAAGCAGACGATCAACCGGATCAGGTCGGGCGGAAAAAGGTCGGTCATGGGGGTTTCCGTTGGTCGTTGGTCGCCGGTCGTTTGTCGTTGGGACGTTCGGACGCTAGGACGTGCGAACGGAAGCCGCGTGGACGCTAGGACGTGCGAACGTGCGGACGGAACGTCCGAACGTCCTAGCGTCCTAACGTCCGACCGTCCTAACGGCGCGCGCAGCGCGCCCTACCGGTCAATCTCCGGGATCACGAGGTCCAGGCTTCCCATGATCGCCACCAGGTCGGCCAGGAGCACCCCGGAGGCCAGTTCGTTCAAAAGGCTCAGGTTCGAGTACGACGGCGGCCGGATCTTGAGCCGGTAGGGCACGTCGGAGCCGTCGCCCACCAGGTAGTAGCCCAGTTCCCCCCGGGCGGCCTCCACGGTCTGGTACACCTCGCCGGGCCCCAGCTTGAGCTTCTTGGGCACCTTCTCGGCCATGACCGGGCCGTCGGGCAGCTTGTCCAGGGCCTGCTCCACGATCCGCAGCGACTGCTCCATCTCCGCCAGCCGCACCCGGTACCGGGCCATGCAGTCGCCCTCGGGGAACGTGGGGATGTCGAACTCGAACTCGGGGTACACCGAGTAGGGCTCGACCCGGCGGATGTCGTAGGGGATGCCGCTGCCCCGGGCCACCGGGCCGGTGGCGCCGTATTTGCGGATCATGTCGGGGGAGATCACGCCCACCCCCTCGACCCGCCTGCGGAAGATCACGTTGCCGGTGACGAGCTTGTGGTACACGTCGAACCGGCTTCGCATCCTGCGGATGAAGACGCGGGTGCCCTCGATGAACTTCTCGTCCAGGTCCCGGTTCACGCCGCCCACCCGGAAGTAGCTGAAGGTGAGCCGGGCGCCGGTCACGTGCTCCAGAAGGTCGAGGATGAATTCCCGGTCGTCGAAGGCGTAGAGGATGGGGGTGAAGGCCCCCAGGTCCAGCAGGAACGCGCCGAACCACAGGAGGTGGCTCGCGATGCGGTTCAGTTCCGTGGTGATGACCCGGATGTACTCGGCCCGGGGCGGCGCCTCGATCCCCAGCATCCGCTCCACGGCGAGCACGTGGCCGTGGCCGAAGGAGAGGGCCCCGGCGTAGTCCATGCGGCCCACGTTGGCGTAGAACCCGCTGACGTTTCGGACCTCGCCCATCTTCTCGTGCATCCGGTGGCCGTAGCCGATCACGGGATGGGCCTCGAGCACGTACTCGCCGTCGAGTTTCAGGACCACCCGGAGCACCCCGTGGGTGCTGGGGTGCTGGGGGCCCATGTTGAGGACCAGGGTCTCCAGGGTCGGGTCGGGCCGCGGGATCATGGGGCCTCCCCCTCGGCCGCCTGGGCCGGGATGAGGTCGTCGAGGCTCTTGAGCTTCTTGTCGTCCTTCCGGAGGGGCCGGAGGTCGCCGGCGTCCTCGGGCAGGATGAGGGGCGAGAGGTCGGGGTGGCCCTCGAACTCCACCCCGTAGAAATCGTGCTGCTCCCGCTCGTGCCAGTTGGCCCCGGGAAAGATGTCCTGGATCGTGGGCACCTTGGGGTTCTCCCGGTCGGTCCGGACCCGCAGCCGCACCCGGCACCCGCCCTCGAGCCGGTGGAAGTGGTAGACCACCATCATCTCGGGGGCGGCGTCCACGCCGATCACGTCCTCGATCAGGAACTCCCGGTCCCGGAGGGCCTGGGCCGCATCCCGGAGGCGCTCGGCCGGCACCCAGGCGTCCACGTGGATCCCCCGGGAGGCGGGGTCCGCGAGCGCCGCGTCGGCGCCCAGGTCGGCCAGGATCTTCTGGATCTCGTCAGGCCGCATCGGGGTTCCACCTCCCGGCCTCGGGGTTGCGCTTGGGCCGGAACCGTCCCTTGGTCTGGGGCAGGGGGTGGCGCACGCCGGCGATCTTCTCCTGGAGCTTCAAGATCCCCTCCAGGAGCCCCTCGGGCCGGGGCGGGCACCCGGGCACGTACACGTCCACCGGGATGAGCCGGTCCACCCCCTCCACCACGTTGTAGTTCTCGGGGATCGCGAAGGGGCCGCCCGAGATGGCGCAGTT
>NZ_BAAHFQ010000282.1:0-2196 GCF_054681715.1 Deferrisoma sp. | reverse complement strand
TCCACGAGTTCGGGGTTTCCGCCCACGGCGGTGGCGAGCACCGGAAGCCCCGTGGCCATGGCCTCGAGGATCGTGTTGGAGATGCCCTCGTTTCGCGAGGGGAGCACGAAAAGGTCCAGGGCCCGGAGGATCTCGGGCACGTCGGCCCGGTCGCCCAGGAACAATACCCCCTCCCCCGCCAGGGACTCGAGCCGCGCCCGCTCGGGCCCGTCGCCCACCACGAGGAGCCGGGCCTCCGGGGCCGTGTTCCGAAGCTCGGTGAACGCCCGAAAGAGCGTGGGGTGGTCCTTGATCGGGTCGAGCCGGCCCACCACGCCCACCGCGAAGGTCTCGGGCCCCAACCCGAGTTCCGCCCGCACCCCGTCGGCCGGGCCGGGCCGGAAGACCTCGGTGTCCACGCCGTTATAGATCTGGGTCACCGGCTTCGTGATCCCCACGTCGTCCCGGAGCCAGCCCACCATGGCCCGGGACACGCAGGTGTACTCCCGGACCCAGCGCGAAAGCAGGCGGCGGATCCGGAGGCGCTTGGGGTTTTTGCCGTCGGGGTCCTCCATGCCCCAGCCGTGCTCCCCGTGCACCACGGCCCGGATCCCGGCCAGGCGCGCCGCGATCACGCCGTCGAGCCCGGACCAGTTGCGGGTGTGCACGACGTCGGGGGCAAGGTCCTTGAGAACGCGCCGGAGCTTTAGAATGCTACAGAGCGAATTTCCGGGAGGTTTTCGAAGTTCGATGACCGGGGTGCCCGGGGGGAGCAACCGCTCGGACGCCCCGGAGGTCGAAAGGCACACGACCGCGTGCTCCACCCCCGGCGACCCATGCCGCGCCACGGTGGCAATGCCCTTCTCAAGCCCTCCCGTACCAAAAGAGTAGAGCACATGCGCCACGCGCATGCGCTCGCTGGGACGCGGGGACGCGGGGACGCTAGGAGGCATTTGTCTGCTGGAAAGCTGGGAAGCTGGGAGGCTGGGAAGCCCACTTCGTCTGCGAGGCCCGCCTCGACTGGGAGGCTGGGAAGCCCACTTCGTCTGCGAGGCCCGCCTCGGCTGGGAGGCTGGGAGGCCTGCGCCGGCTGGGGAGCTGGGAAGCTAGGAGGCAATGAGGCCGGGGCGGCTCGTTGCGCTGGAACGCGGCTCTTGTGACCATACCGTATCGCTCTACGTTCATTCCCCTACCCTTTCGCGGTCTCCGGGCCTCCGACGGCGCCGCCGTGCGGACGCTGGGACGCGTGGACGGGCGGACGGACAACCGTGCAGACGCTGGACGTGCGAACGTGCGGACGGACAACCGTGCGGACGCTGGACGTGCGAACGTGCGGACGGAACGTCCTACCGTCCTACCGTCCCAACGTCCCAACGTCCTAACGTCCCATCTTCCTCTCCCACAAATTGAGCATCATGATGATCCACAGCTCCGTGGCGTAGTTTCGCAGACCCCGCTGGTGGTCGGTCCAGAGCTTTTCCAGGCGTTCGGGGCGGAAGTAGCGACGGCTCGCCTCGCCCTCGAGCACCAGGCCCCGGGCGTACTCCCTGAGATCCCCCCGGAGCCACTCCAGGATCGGCACCCCGAACCCCATCTTCTTCCGGTAGAGGATGTCGTCCGGGAGGTAGCGCTTCAGGGCCTTCTTGAAGATGTGCTTTCCGTCGAGCCCCTTGAGCTTCAGGCCCGAGGGGATCCGGGCCACGTACTCCATGAACTTGTGGTCCAGGATCGGGCAGCGCACCTCCAGCGACACGGCCATGCTGGCCCGGTCTACCTTCGTGAGGATGTCCTCGCAGAGGTAGGTGCGGATGTCCAGGTACTGGATCCGGGAGAGGTGGTCCTCGGCCCGGGCCTCGCCGTAGACCCGGTAGAAGAGGTCCCGGGAGTCGTAGCCCCCGAGTTCCCGGAGCACCTCGGGCCGCACCAGGGCCCGCTTGGCGTCCTCGTACAGGGCGCTCACCGAGAAGAAGTACGCGTCCACCGGGTCCCTGGCCACGTTGGAGAGGAACGCCTTGCCCCGGAAGATCTGGGGCAGGTAGTCGGCCTTGGGGTAGAGCTTCCCGATCCCTCCGAACACCGGCCGCCTGAGGGGCGCCGGCACCAGGTTTCGCACCCAGTTCTCCCGGGCGTCCATGTAGTAGCGGCGGTACCCGGCGAAGTTCTCGTCGCCCCCGTCCCCCGAGAGCGACACGGTCACGTTCTCCCGGGCGGTTTTCG
>NZ_BAAHFQ010000281.1:0-2213 GCF_054681715.1 Deferrisoma sp. | reverse complement strand
CCGCCTCGAGGGGTTCGCCCTCAACGTGCCGGTGCTCGCCGGCTCGTGCCTCGACCTGGTGGTGCGGCTTCGGTCCCCGGCGGGAGCGGACGGGGTGCGACGGTTGTTCCGGGAGGCCGCCGCCGGCCCCTACCGGGGCCTCATCGAGTACACCGAAGACCCGATCGTATCGAGCGATGTGCGTGGAAATCTCGCATCGGCCGTGTTCGACGCCGCAGCAGCCATGAGCATCGGGGAGGATCTCGTGAAGATCCTCCTGTGGTACGACAACGGGTGGGCCTACGCGGCCCGGATGCTCGAAACCGCCAAGCGGTGGGTTGGGCTTGGGGCCCGGGAGGGATAAAGCGATGCGCGTCGCCATCAACGGGTTTGGCCGCATCGGCCGCGCCGTGTTCCGCCTGCTCAACGAGCACCCCGAGTTCCGGGTCGTGGCGGTGAACGACCTGGGCGAACCGGGGGTGTTGGCCTATCTGCTCCGGTACGACACCGTGATGGGGCGGTTCCCCGACCGGGTCGAGCTGGACGGGGAGATGCTTCGCACCTCCCGACAGACCGTGCGCATGCTCCGGGTCCCCGAGCCCTCCGCACTGCCCTGGGGCGATCTGGGGGTCGACTGCGTGGTGGAGGCAACGGGCGCGTTTCGGCGACGGGCGCAACTCCAGGGCCACCTGGACGCCGGGGCCCAGCGGGTCCTTCTGACCGTCCCGGCCAAGGACGAGATCGACGCCACGGTGGTGATGGGGGTCAACGACCAGGACCTCCGGCCCGAGCACCGCATCGTGTCGAACGCCTCCTGCACCACCAACTGTCTGGCCCCCCTGGTCCTGGTGCTCGACCGCGCCTTCGGGATCGAGCGCGCGCTGATGACCACGGTCCACGCCTACACGAACGACCAACGCCTCGCCGACGTGCCCCACACCGACTGGCGCCGGGCAAGGGCGGCCGCCGAAAACATCATCCCCACCACGACCGGTGCGGCCCGGGCCGTGGGCAAGGTGCTCCCCCACCTGGCGGGCCGGATCGACGGCCTCGCCGCGCGGGTCCCGGTGCCCGACGGTTCGGTGGTGGATCTCGTGGGGGAGTTGCGGACCCCGGCCTCCCGCGGCGACGTCAACCGGGCCGTCGCGGAAGCGGCCGCCGACCCAACCCTGCGCCGGATCATCCGCTACGTGGAGGGGCCCGTGGTGTCGAGCGACGTGATCGGGGACCCCCACTCGTGCGTGTTCGACGCCGAGTACACCCGGGTGATCGGCGACCGGGTGGTCAAGGTGCTGGCCTGGTACGACAACGAGTGGGGGTACTCGAACCGGGTGGTGGACCTTTTGGAGCGGCTCAAGGCCCTGGGGCCGCCGCCCCCGGCGTGAGCCGGGCCTGTCGACCCGCACGGGAACCCGCGGAAGCACGGACCCCACCCGGGCCGGCCCGATCCTTTTCCCGCTGGGATGCTGGGAGGCTAGGACGCCAACCCCCCTTGTGATTCCAGCGCCAGCGGCTGTCCCAACCCGTGGGAGCGGCTGCCGTATCAGGGGCCAGAATTCAGGAGTCAGAAAACAGAGAACCCCCCTTTGAGGGCTGACCTCTGTCCTCTGAGGTCCGATTTCTGACACGGGGGCCCCTTGCCCCGCCCCCCACCGCGCACCCCGGCACCTACGCGTGTCAGTGTGTCGCGAACGGGCCGCGCGCCGCGTCCTACTGGAGCTTCCAAAAAATTTCGCCCCGGCCCTTGACGCCCGGGAGACGGCTGGTTATCTTCCGCGCTCGTTAGCACTCAGGGGTAACGAGTGCTAACGAAACGGTCCTCAACCCATACCGACACGAAGGAGGGAATCATGAAGCTTCGACCGCTGCAGGACCGCGTGATCGTCAAGCGCCTCGAGGAGGAGGAGAAGACGGCCGGCGGGATCATCATCCCCGACACGGCCAAGGAGAAGCCCCAGCGGGGCGAGATCATCGCCGTGGGGCCGGGCAAGAAGAACGAGGACGGCAAGCTCCAGCCCCTCGACGTGAAGCCCGGGGACAAGGTGCTCTTCTCCAAGTACGCCGGCACCGAGATCAAGGTGGAGGGCGAAGAACTTCTGATTATGCGCGAAGACGACATCATGGCGGTGATCGAGGGCTAACGCCCCCAACCCGATCTGGATAAGGAGGAAGCACGATGGCTGCGAAGGAGATCAAGTACGCCCAGGATGCGCGCGCCGCGATCCTCAAGGGTG
>NZ_BAAHFQ010000280.1:0-2221 GCF_054681715.1 Deferrisoma sp. | reverse complement strand
CGCTTTGGGGGCCCAGGTAGCTCAGTCGGTAGAGCAGGGGACTGAAAATCCCCGTGTCGGTGGTTCGATTCCGCCCCTGGGCACCAGGTTCGACCAAGGGCTTGGGTCTTCGCCGGACCCAGGCCCTTTTCCTTTGCCGCCCCGCGGCCCCGCCCCCGCGCGGGGAGGACACCGATGCCTTACCGCCTTGAGCTTCGGGCCCCGGCCAAGGTGAACCTCGTCCTCGAGGTCCTGGGCCGCCGGCCCGACGGGTACCACGATCTGCGGATGCTGATGGCTCCGATCTCGTGGTTCGACGACCTGTGGCTCGAACCCGTGGACGAGCCGGGCCGGGTGGAGATGGCCGGCCAGGGGCCGGGGGCCGAGGAGAACCTCTGCGTGCGCGCCGCCCGGTACTACTTCGGGGTCACCGGCGTGGCCGCCGGCGTCCGGATCGGCCTCGAGAAATCCATCCCGGCCGGGGCGGGGCTCGGCGGGGGATCGAGCGACGCCGCCGCCGTGATCCTTGGGCTCGAGCGCCTGTTCGGCCGGCCGTTGCCCCCCGCCGAGCGAAGCCGGGCGGCGTTCGCCGTGGGAGCGGACGTGCCGTTTTTTTTCGCCCGAGGCCCGGCGTGGGTGGAGGGGGTGGGGGAACGGGTGACCCCGATCGGGCCCGGGGAACTGTGGCTCGTGGTGGTGTGGCCCGGCGTGAATCTTTCGACGGCCCGGGTCTTTTCCCGGTATTCCCAAGGCTTGACTTCCCGTAGGGCCGCCCCTAGGATAGCGCACCTCACTTTCCGGGGGGTACGGGGTGAGGTGCGCAACGACCTCGAACCCTTCGCCCTGGCGGAGTGCCCCGAGGTGGGAGAGGCCCTGGGCCTTTTGGCCGGCGCTCCGGTGGCGGCCATGACGGGATCGGGCTCGGCCGTGTTCGGCCTCCTGTCGGACCGGCGCAGCGCCGAAGCGCTCCACGCCGAGGTCGCGCCGCGGGTGGCGGCCCGCGGGTGGGAGGCACGGCTGGTGCGCACCCTGGGGCCGGGCGAGTTTCCGTTCCGGGACGAGCGGGGATCGGGCGCTCATCGCAATCGGTAACCGTTGGGGCGTCGCCAAGCGGTAAGGCACCGGATTTTGATTCCGGCATTCGCAGGTTCGAATCCTGCCGCCCCAGCCAGGTTTTGAACCTCCCGGCCGCCGTTCGGGCTGCCGGGTCTTTCGTCGGTACGATTTCATGCACAACGTTCGGGTGTTCACCGGAAACGCGAACCGGCCCCTGGCCGAGGCCATCTGCCGAAGGCTCGGGCTCCCGTTGGGCCGCGCCGTGGTGCGCCGGTTCAGCGACGGCGAGGTGGCGGTGGAGGTGGAGGAGAGCGTCCGCGGCTGGGACGTGTTCGTGATCCAGCCCACCTGCCCTCCCGTGAACGACCACCTCATGGAGCTCCTGGTCATGATGGACGCCCTCAAGCGCGCCAGCGCGGGGTCCATCTCGGTGGTCATGCCCTACTACGGGTACGCCCGGCAGGACCGGAAGGTGAACCCCCGGGTGCCGATCACGGCGAAGCTGGTGGCCGATCTCATCACGGTGGCCGGGGCCGACCGGATCCTGACCGTGGATCTCCACGCGGGCCAGATCCAGGGGTTTTTCGACATCCCGGTCGACAACCTCTACGCCACGCCGGTGCTCCTCGAGGAGTTCCGGCGTCGGTTGCCGGGGGACGACCTCGTGGTCGTGAGCCCCGACGCCGGGGGCGTGGAGCGGGCCCGGGCCTTCGCGAAGCGGCTCGACGCGGGGTTGGCCATCATCGACAAGCGGCGGGAGAAGGCGAACGTCAGCGAGGTGATGCACATCATCGGCGAGGTGGAGGGCCGGGACGCCCTTCTCCTCGACGACATGATCGACACCGCAGGCACCCTGACCAACGCGGCCCGGGCCCTCAAGGAAAACGGGGCCCGCCGCGTGTTCGCCGCGGCCACCCACCCGGTGCTCTCCGGGCCGGCCGTGGACCGGATCGTGGACTCGCCGCTGGAGCAGGTGGTGGTGACCGACACGATTCCCCTGAGCGCCCGGGCGAGGGAGAGCGGCAAGATCCACGCCGTCACCGTGTCCGGGTTGCTCGCCGAGGCGATCCGCCGGATCACGGAGTGCGGGTCGGTGAGTTCCCTGTTCGTTTAGCCTCGAGACGTTCTCGGAAAGGAAGAAGAACCATGCACGCGGAAGTCGAGTTTTCGGTGGAGCCCAAAGAGG
>NZ_BAAHFQ010000279.1:0-2225 GCF_054681715.1 Deferrisoma sp. | reverse complement strand
TTGGGGCAGCCGTTGGCGTCGACGGGGGTACCGGGGGGTGTGCCGGGGCATCGGTCGAGGTTGTCGGCGACGCCGTCACCGTCGGAGTCCTTGGGGCAGCCGTTGGCGTCGACGGGGGTACCGGGGGGTGTGCCGGGGCATCGGTCGAGGTTGTCGGCGACGCCGTCACCGTCGGAGTCCTTGGGGCAGCCGTTGGCGTCGACGGGGGTGCCGCGGGGTGTGCCGGGGCATCGGTCGAGGTTGTCGGCGACGCCGTCACCGTCGGAGTCCAACGGCGCCGCGGCGGCCGGCGCCGGTTTGGTGCCGAGCACCACCGATAAACCGACCGACACCATCTCGTTGAAAAACTTGTCATCCCGGTCGAACACCGCGACCTGGCGCAGATCGGCCCGTGCCGCCAGCCAGGGCGTCAGAAAGTATTTGATCCCCGCGCCGTAGGTCCAGGCGATATCGGTGTCGATTCCCTCCTGGGTCGGGGCGTTCTGGTTCGCAAAGCCTCCGCCCAATACCAGGTAGGGCCTGAGCGGCGATCCCTTGCCGAAATGGTACAAGAGATCCAGGTGTACCTGGTTCCAGGACGCGTCTTTCCCCGTGTCGTCCCACTCCGTGTCGAGCCCGTCCCAGCCGAGTTCCGTCGAGAATGCTTCGGTCCACCAATACCCCAGGCGTCCTCCGAGGAAGAAGCCGTTGTCGTACTTTTTGTTATCGAAAAAATACCCACCGCCCAAAACGCTGAATTCGAGCGCGCCTCTTGTGCGGGGACCCGCGCCTCCCTCCGCGCTGGCGAGACCGGCCGACACCAGCACCGCGCACAGCGCCAAGCCGAGCCCACGGGAGAGTTTCCCCAAACCTCTACGACGGGCCATCTCCATGCCTCCTTTTCCGGGGTGAACAATCCAAGACGGAAGAAAAAAATTGTTCCGTCGAAGGGTGCCTCCATGCTAACGGGTAGACGGCGATTGTCAAGCCGTTCCTCGGCGTTCCCATCATCGGGGAAAGGGCCGAGGAAGTCGGCGTGCGGCAAACAGGAGAGCCGAAGTTCCTGGGCGGCACAGCGGGGGAAGCCCGTCGCCGTGGTGTTACCCCCCGGGCCTTGGGAGTCGGCATGCGAGCGCCAGCGGGTCATTTGGAATTCCACGCGCTGGACCCGCCGTGCCCGTGGCGGTGCCGGTTCTCGCCCGCACGAGCCGCAGGTCCGGCGCAGTTGGATCCCCAGGGCCACGTTCTCGTTCACGATCCCATTTGCCACACAAGGTTTCTTGACCCCCCGCGGCCGGTGTGTGAGCATCAGCGATTCCTTTGGAATCGTTCGTGCCGGAGCGCCGCCGTGCCCGACGCCGTCCTGTTCCTCGCCCACGGAAGCCGCTCGCCCGAGGCCAACCGGTTCGTCCGGGACCGGGTCGGGGCCCTTCGCGCCCGGCTTCCGGGGGTGATCGTGGAGGTCGCGTTCCTCCAACTGGCCGAGCCGGGAACGGGGGAGGCGTTGGGACGGTTGGCCGACGCCGGGGCCCGGAGGGTCGCGGTGGTGCCGCTCTTCCTCGCGCCCGGCAACCACGTGCGCGAGGACGTTCCGGCCGCCCTGGGGGAGGCCGCGGCCGCCCACCCGGGGCTCGAGGTGGTCCTGACCGCTCCCCTGGGGGAGGCCGACGAGGTCTGGGCCGCCGCAGCCGGGCTCGCCCGGGCGGCCCTCGCGGCCGCCCCCTCGAAAGGAGATCGAACCATGAAGCGTTGGGGATACGACGTCGCCCCCCACGAGATCGAGGCCAGCAGCTTCGAGATCATCGAGGGCCTGGCGGACCTGTCCCGGTTCTCCCCGGCCGAAAGGGCCCTGGTGAAGCGGGTGATCCACGCCACGGGCGATCCGGGGTTCGCCGACCTCCTTGCCTGGAGCCCGGGGGCGGTGGAGGCCGGGGTCGCGGCGTTCCGGTCCGGGGCGGCGGTGGTGACCGACGTGGAGATGGCCCGGGCGGGGGTGAGCAAGGCCCGGGCGGCGAAACTCGGCTCCGAGGTCCACTGCTTCCTGAACGCCCCGGGCGTGCCCGAGGAGGCCCGGGAGCGGGGCGTCACCCGATCGATCGCGGCCACCGAGCGGGCCGTGGCCGCCTGCCCCGACGCCGTGTTCGCCTTCGGGAACGCCCCCACGGCGCTCTTCCGGCTCCTGGAACTCGTGGACGAGGGCAGAACCCGGCCCCGGCTCGTGATCGGGGTGGTCGTGGGGTTCGTGG
>NZ_BAAHFQ010000278.1:0-2248 GCF_054681715.1 Deferrisoma sp. | reverse complement strand
GGCGGCCCGGAGCCCGGTCCCCCGGGGCCGGGTGCGGTGGTTCCTCCTGCGCCGGGGGGCAGAGGCCCTGACCCGGCGGCTCGTGCGCCGGGCCGAGGGGATGGCCCGGGCCATGGCCTGCCGGTCCTGGTCCGGGGCTGCCCCCCGGGTGCGAGGCGGCGGGGCGTGGGACGCCGCGCTCTGGGGGATCGGGTTCGGGTTTTTGGCCCTGGGGATCATGGGGTGACCGCGGTGCGAAACCTTGTCCTGGTCTTGGAGTACGACGGCACCGGGTACGGCGGCTGGCAGGTCCAGCCCAACGCCCCCTCGATCCAGGGGGAGGTGGAGGCGGGTCTGTCCACGTTGCTCAAGCACCCGGTGCGGGTGACCGCCTCGGGCCGCACCGACGCCGGGGTCCACGCCCTGGCCCAGGTGGCCCACTTCGAAACCCCGTCCCGGATCCCCCTGCGGGGGGTGTTCCACGGCTTGAACAGCCTCCTGCCCCCCGCGATCGCCGTGCGGGCCGTGTGGGAGATGCCCCCCGGGTTCGACGCCCGCCGGAGCGCCCGGGAGAAGACCTACCGCTACCGGCTTCACGTGGGTCCGGCCCCCTCGGCCTTCGCCAGGCCCTACAGCTGGAGGGTCACGGCGCCGCTCGATCTCGGGGGCATGGCCGAGGCCGCGGCCCGGCTCGAGGGGACCCACGATTTCGCGGCGTTTCGGGCGGCGGGTTGCGCCGCCCGGACCACGGTCCGGACGCTCCGGCGGGTAACGCTCGTGCCCAGGGGGGAGTTCCTGGACATCGAGGTGGTGGGAAACGGGTTCCTGCGCCATATGGTGCGGATCCTCGCGGGCACGTTGGTGGAGGTGGGCCGGGGCCGGATGACCCCGGCCGACGTGGAGGCCGCCCTCCGGCGGCCGGACCGGGACCGGGCCGGGCCCACGGCGCCCGCCCGGGGGCTTACCCTGGTGGAGGTCCGGTACGACGTGGAACCGATCGAGGTGGTGCCGTGAGCCGGGGGCCGGAGGTCCTCGCGTGGGTGGGCCGGGTGCGCCGCCGGACCCGGTGGATCGCCGCGGTCCGGGCCGTGGCCGCGTTCGGGGCCGGCGCCGGTTTGGTGGTGGCGGCGTCGGCCCTGGTGCTTCCCCTGGCCCCGGCAGGGGCGGTGGCGGTGGGCCTTGCCGGGGTGTTCGCAGCCGCGGCCGCCGTGACCGGGCTGGGTGCGGCCCGCCTCGCCTGGCTCCTCCTGCCCCCTGCCTCGAGCCCCGTGCTCGCCGCGGAACTCCTGGCCGCCCTGTACCCCGAGCGCCGAACCGACCTGGAGGCCGCCGCGGACCTCGCCCGGTGGGACCCGGAGGAGGCGGCACGACGGGGGGCGAGCGCCGAGCTCGTGGCCGCCCAGGTGGAGGCCGGGGCGGCGGCCGTGGAGGGGGTGGATCCGGGGGCGGTGGTGCCCTGGCGGTGGGCCGCCCGACCGGTGGCCTGGGCCGCGCTCGGTCTCGCCGCGGCCGGGGTGCTCCTGGGGATGGGCCCGCCCAGCGCGCGCCAGGCCTGGGCCCGGCTGGTCACGGGCGGCGAACCCGAACCCGTGGCCGTCGGGAACCTTACGGTCGAGGTGTTCCCCCCGGGGTACACCGGACTCGCCGCCCGGACGATCGAGGGCTCGGACGGCACGGTGGAGGCCCTCAGGGGGGCGCGGGTGGTGCTTTCGGGTCAGCTTTCCCGGCCCGTGGAGGCGGGCACCTGGGAGGGGCCGGGGGCCGAGGTGGCCCTCGAGATGGCGGCCGGGGGATTCCGGGTGGCCTGGGTGGTGGACCGGTCGGGGACCTACCGGCTGCGGTTCCGGGAGGGGCGGCGGGAGGTTCCGACCGATTTCGGGACCCGCCGGATCACGGTGCGCGACGACCGACCCCCTTCGGTGGAACTCCTCGAGCCGGAGGGCGACCTCGAGATCTTCCGGGACGAGGAGATCCGGGTGCGGTTTCGGGCCTCCGACGACTTCCGGGTGGAGGGGGCCGAGGTCGTGCTCCAGGGCGAGACGGAGGTCCGGGTGCCTGTGGCCCTGGAGCCCGGACCCGCTGTGGCGGGGGAGGCCCGGATCCTGCCCCTGGCGCTCCCGGACCTCGGGCCCGGTGCCCACCTGCGGGTGGAGGCCCGGGACGGCGACACCGTGTCGGGGCCGAAGGCCGGCGCCAGCCGCTCGGTGTACGTGGCGTTCCTGGACGCCCGCTCGATCCGGGCGGCCATCGAGAACCTGGAGGAGCGGCT
>NZ_BAAHFQ010000277.1:0-2260 GCF_054681715.1 Deferrisoma sp. | reverse complement strand
CCCGGAGAAGTGCACCGACTGCGGGGCCTGCGAGGAGGTGTGCCCGGTCACCGTTCCCCGGGAGTTCGGGGACGGGCTCGAGACCCGGAAGGCCATCTTCCGCTACTACCCCAAGGCCGTGGGCAAGGCCTACGTGGTGGATCCCGACGCCTGCACCCGGTGCGGCAAATGCGTGGAGGCCTGTGATCCGGGGGCCATCGACCTCGACGCCCCGCCCCGGGAGGTCGAGGTGGAGGCCGGGGCGGTCGTCCTGGCCCCCGGCGCCGAGGTCTTCCCGGCGAGCCGCAAGGAGGAGTTCGGGTACGGCCGGTACCCCAACGTGCTCTCCGCGGTCCGGTTCGAGCGGATGCTCGCGGCCGGCGCCCCCTCGTCGGGCCGGCCCGTGCGGCCCTCCGACGCCCGGCAACCCCGGAGCCTCGCGTTCGTGCAGTGCGTGGGGAGCCGCGACGCGGAGGCCGGGCAGGGCCACTGCTCCTCGGTGTGCTGCATGTTCGCCCTCAAGCAGGCCCGGTTCGCCAAGGAGCGGCTGCCCGACGCCCAGGTCACCGTGTACTACATGGATCTGCGCACCTTCGGCAAAGACTACGAGCGCTACATCCGGGAGGCCGAGGCGGCGGGCATCCGGTTCGTGCGGGCCATGCCCTCGGTGGTTCGCGAGGTGCCGGGGAGCCGCGATCTCCTCCTCCAGGTGGCGGCCGGGGGCGCCGGGTTCGAGGAGGTGCGCCATGATCTGGTGGTCCTGGCGTCGGGGTTCTGCGCGAGCCCCTCGGCCCGGACGCTGGCGCTCAAGTTCGGGGTGGAGCCCGGGGAGGCCGGGTTCGCCGGCGGTCCCGAGTTCGACCCGTGCTCAACGCCGGTTCCCGGGGTGTACGTGGCCGGGGCGTTTCGGGAGCCCCGCGACATCCCGGAGTCGGTGCTCGACGGTGCCCGGGCCGCGGCCCTGGCCGGTCGGCACCTGGCCGCCCGCGCCGACGTGGGGGTGCCCGAGCTCCCGGCGCCGGCCGATTTCCGCGGCGAGGAGCCCCGGGTGGCCGTGGTGCTCTGCGAGTGCGAGGGGTTCAACACGGGCCGCGCGGATTTCGAGGCCCTGGAAGGGGCGGTCCGGGGGCTTCCGGGCGTCGCGGCGGTGGAGCGGGTGGCCCACGCGTGCTCCCGCGCCGGGCTCGAGGAGGTGCGAAACCGGTTCGCGGCGGCCGAGGCCAACCGGCTCGTGCTCGGGGCGTGTTCCCACCGGATCGTGGAGCAGTTGGTGAAGGGGGTGCTGCGGCGAAGCGGGTTCCACCCGGGGCTCGTCACGGTGGCGAACCTCCGGGAAGCCTGCCTCGAGACGTCGGGAGGCACCGCGGCCGCGGCCGACACCCTGCGGGCCGCCGTGCGGGAGGCCTGGTACGCCGGGTTCCCGGCGCTCGGGGCCCAGAGCCTCGAGCGCACCGTGCTTGTGGTGGGCGCCGGCGCCGCCGGCATGGAGGCGGCCCTGCGGCTCGCCGACCTGGGACTCGCGGTCCACCTGGTGGAGCGCGACGCCGACCCGGGCGGAAACCTCACCACGGGCCGATTCACCCTGCGGGGCGCGGACCCCCGCGCCCTGCGGGACGAGCTCCTCCGGCGGGTCGAGGACCATCCGGGCGTGCGCCTCTACCGATCCACCCGGGTCCGGGGGGCCTCGGGCCGGCTCGGGGCGTTTCGCACGGCGCTTGAAACCCCCGAGGGCGAGGTCGAGGTGCTCCACGGCGCGGTGGTGCTCGCCACGGGCGGCCGGGAGGCCAAGCCCCGGTCCTACGGGTACGGCGAGAGCCCGCGGATCGTGACCCAGAAGGAGTTCGAGCGGCTCCTGGCCGAGGGGCAGGTCCAGGGCGGCCGGGTCGTCATGATCCAGTGCGTGGAGAGCCGGGAGGAGGCCGAGGGGTGCCGGCCCTGGTGCTCCCGGGTCTGCTGCACCCACGCCCTCAAGAACAGCCTCCGGCTCCTGGACGCCGCCCCCGACGCCGAGGTCACGGTGCTCTACCGGGACCTGCGGGCCTACGGCACCTACGAGGCGTTCTACCGGGAGGCCCGGGACCGGGGCGTGGTGTTCGTGCCCTACACCCTGGACCGCCGCCCGGCCGTGGAGCCCACCGCAGAGGGGGCCCGGGTGCGCTACCACGATCCGGCCCTGGGGCGGGAGTGGACCGACACCGCCGACTGGGTGGTGCTCTCGGTGGGCATGGAGCCCGAGGCCGAGGAGAACCGGCGGCTCGCCGCCCTCTACGGCGTGGAGGTG
>NZ_BAAHFQ010000276.1:0-2275 GCF_054681715.1 Deferrisoma sp. | reverse complement strand
TGGGCCCCTGGGGGCCGGTAGGCGATGACGACCGCTCGGAGACGTCGGCTACGATAGAGGAAGCCCCGGGAAAGGGTCAAGGAGTCCCGGGCCGGCTCACCCCAGCCAGGGGTCGTCCTCTTCGTCCTCGCCCAGGGGCTCGATCTCGTCCTCGGACTCGAGGCGGGCGAGCACGGTGTGGAGGTCGTACTTCCCCACCCGGATCCGTCCGTCCACCAGGGGGCGCACCGGCGGGGCGAACCCGCAGCGCACGTGCAGATCGAGCCGGGGCACGTCGCCGGGCTCGCTCAGGTGGAAGATGCCGGGGCGCTCCAAGAGGTCCCGGTACACGCCCCAGATCAGGAGGTGGCTGAGGCCCTGCCCCCGCGCCCGGGGCGAGACGAAGATCAGGGTGTCGTCGAGCACGCCGGGATCGCCCGAGTGGGCCACCGCGTAGAACCCCAGCAGGTCGTCCGGCGCCTCGTCGGGGGCCACCGCCCGGCCCGCCACGAACCGCTCGGGGGCGAACCGCCGGGCGAAGGCGGGGTCCCCCTCCGCCAGGGCGATCCGCTCCGGGTCGTCGGGCCCCAAGGGCACGAGCGTGTAGGATTTCCCCCGGAACCGCACCCGCCGTTCACCGCGTTCCACGGACTCCTCCGCCGCCTAGGGGTTGCCCGGACGGTTACGATAGGCCAAGGCGACCCGGGAGAAAACATTTTTTCGTTCAACAAGTTAGACCAGAAGAACCAACCGCCGGTGCTCAACCGCAGCCCCGGGCGGACCCGCTTTTTCCGGAAACCGCGGCCCACTTCTCGCCCCGCGCCCCCGCCCCCCCCAACGCGAAAAGCCCCCGCGGATCTCCCGCGGGGGCCCGGAAACCCGGTTCTGTTTCCGCCCTACCGGCGACGCATCGCGCGCTCCATCTCGCGTTTGGCATCGGCCCGCTTGATGTCCTCGCGCTTGTCGTAGAGCTTCTTCCCGCGCCCGAGCCCCAGCTCCACCTTGGCGTACCCCCCCCGGAAGTACACCCGCAGGGGAACGAGGCTGTACCCCTTCTGGCGGATCTTGCCGTGGAGCCGCCGGATCTCGTAGGCGTGCAGGAGGAGTTTCTTGTCCCGGTCCGGGTCCTGCTCCTCGCGGCGGCCGTGGGGATAGGGCGAGATGTGGAGCCCCGAGATCCACGCCTCCCCGTCCTCGATCCGGGCGTAGGCATCGGTGAGGTTGGCCTTGCCCTCCCGCAGGCTCTTCACCTCGGAACCCCGGAGCACGAGCCCGGCCTCCACCGTCTCCTCGATGTGGTAGTCCCGCCGGGCCTTCTTGTTGGTGCAGACGACCTTCACGCCCTCGGCCTTCTTGGCCACGTCACGCCCTCCGAACGATCCGGGGAACCGCCGCCCCTCTCCCCGCCCAACGGGAGGCCACCAGGGCCAGGACCATGGCGGCGAGCCCCAACGCCGCGGCTCCCCCGTCGGCCCCGATGCCCAGCCGTGGCCCCAGGGCGTTTCCCGCCACGGCGCCCACCACCAGGGCGGCCACCGGCACCAGGTACACCCAGAACGAGGCCCGCATCACGGCCTGTTCCGGCACGGCCACCACCACGCGTTCCCCCGGCCGCACCCCCAGGGGATCGCGTACCCACACCCGCGCCTCGCGGCTTCCCCCCAGGTGGGAGCAGGCCCCCCGGGCCGCACACCCCTCGCAGGCCGCGCCCCGCTCGGTCTGCACCCGGGCGCGCCCGGCCCGCACCTCCACCACCGTTCCGGTCTCTTCGATCAAGGATCGATCCTTTTGGCTGGAAGGCTGGAAGGCTAGAAGGCTGGAAAGCTGGAAAGCTCAGGTCCCAACGATCTCCCCTTTGCGGCCCGCCCTTTCCCTCGAAAAAAATCCCGTGACAGCAGGGGCAGCCCCGGCCGTGCCCGGGGCCAGTCTCCATGCCCCGCCGACCGGTTTCCGCGCCGTTCTCGCCGCCTGGGGAAATAGCCTTCTGGCCTTCCAGCCTTCCAGCCTTCCAGCGTCCCAGCCTCCTAGCCCCTCCTACTGCGGAATCCAGTCCCGGTCGGGGCCGATCCGAAGAAGCACGGCCGTGAGCAAGGCGATGGCGTGCTCCACGTCCGAGAGGCTCAGCACCTCGGAGGGGGTGTGCATGTACCGCAGCGGCACCTCCACCAGGGCCGTGGCCACCCCGGCGCGGTTGAGCTGCATCACGTTGGCGTCGGTGCCGGTGGCCCGGGGCGCGGCCTCGAACTGCAGCGGAATCCCCTCGTCCCGGGCGGTCTCCACCAGAAGGTCGAAGAGC
>NZ_BAAHFQ010000275.1:0-2306 GCF_054681715.1 Deferrisoma sp. | reverse complement strand
TGGGCCTTGAGCTTCTCGGTCGGGTAGATCCGGGCGTTCTGGCCCAGGGTCTTCTCCCGGTGCACCAGGCCCTGGGCCTCCAGGAAGATCACGGCCGACTGGATCACCCCGTACCGGGTGGAGCGCTGGCCCTTGCCCTCCTTGAACTTGTCGCGCCGGAGCCAGTCGAGGCAGGGGCCGAACACCCGGGTGCCCACGGCCTCCTCCAGGGCGGCCGCCCGGGCCTCGCCCCGCTCCACCACGGCCCGGGCCTTGCGGGTCAGGAACTCCTCCAGGTCGAACACCTCCACGTAGTCGAAGTCGGGCACCCGGAAGTTCCCCGACCGGAAGAAGAGCGCCAGGAGCCCCAGGATCACCAGGTACACGGCGCCGGTGCGGTCGCCGAACCGGGCCTGGAGGTCGCTGAACCGAAACCCGATCTCCCGGTTCTCCGGGTTCGGGGAGAGGTCCACCCGGTTCCGGCCCCGGAGCACCCGCACGTCGAACTCCTCCTCCAGCACGGCGAGCACCTCGGCCACCCCCGCGTCGGCCAGCACGGCCGTGAGGAGTTCGGGGTCGCGCTCGGTGATCTCGCCGTGCACCAGGAGCCGCCGGAAGGCCCTGAGCGCCGTGCGGATCGCGCTCAGGGGCAGGGTTTCGCCGCGTTCGTCAGGCGCCATGGGCCACCTCGTCGGCCGCCGGGGCGGCCACCAACTCGAACCGGAGCCGCCGGATCCGGTTCCCGTCCCACTCGAACCACCCCTCCCCGGCCTCGGTGCGCAGGGCCTCGAACCGGCCCCAGCCGGGCTCCTCGGCCACCAGCCGGTCGAAGGCTTCCCGGGTCTCGGCGCCCCGGAGCCCCACCTCGTGCCGGTTGTGGAGCCACAGCAGAAACCGCAGGAACCCCCGGGCCTCGGCCCCGTCCATGTCCATGAGGCACACGGGCTCCTCGGCCACCACCCGGCCGTCGGCGTCGGTCACGGGCCGGGCCGGGGCGTCGTGGGCCGCCAGGCCGTCGAGGTCGCCCCGGCCGTCGGGCCGGGCGGCCAGGTAGGAGAGGAGCGCCCGCAGGTGGGTCACGAGCCGCTCGGTGCGCCGGCGTTCCAGGGCGGTCCACTCCGGGTCGGCCCAGGGGTCCTCCAGGAACGACTCCCCGGGGGCGTCCCGGCTTCGCTCGACCGGGGGGAACATCTGGGCCAGGTGGAACCACCGCCGGGCCCGGGGCCCGAGCACCGGCCCGAGGAACCGGTGCACCTCGGGGAGCCGCAGATCCTTCCCCAGCACCCGGTCGAGCACCTCGGCCTCCATGGGGAGCCGCCGAAGGGTCGGGGCGAAGGTGAGGAGCCCGAGCTTCAGCCGCCGGAACTCCCGGCGCAGCTCGGTGTTGAGGCCGAACAGGAGGTTGTGCCGGTCCACCACCCGGGCCGTGCCGGCCCTTAGGTCCCGGAGCGCCGCCAGGTTCTCCTGGACCACCGGGTCCTTGGGCCCCCGCCGGTTCCACTGGCGAAGGAGCGAGCGCATCTGGGACTCGATGAGGTCCCGGATGCGGGCGAAGTGGTCCTTCTCCTCCCGCAGCCGTTCGGCCACCACGGTGCCGAAGTACTCCACCTCGTCGGCCGAGACCTCGGCCGGGTTCGACCGGAGCTTCCCCCGGAGTTCCCGGTGGGCTTCGAGGGCCCGGGTGATCTTGAGAAGCAGGGTCTCCACCACCCGGCCGGCCTCGGCGTAGCAGCCCCTCTTGACCTGGTGCTCCAGAAACAGGCGCTCCATGTCGGTGTCGAGGGCGCCGTACACCTCCTTGAGCCGGAAGAAGAGGTCGATGCCGGCCGGGGTCAGCTTGATCTTGTAGGCGCCCCGCTCCCGGGCCGCCTCGGCCTCCAGGATCCGGAACGCGTGGGTCACGGTGCGGCCCGCGGCGTAGTCGAAGAACTCGGCCCGGAAGATCTCGCCGGAGTTCTGGAGCTCGTTGAGCACCCGGTCCACCAGGGCCTCGGCCTCGGGCCTACCCACCGGCCGGCCCTCGGCCTGGGACTGGGCCACCACCAGGGGGGCCAGGGCGTCGAGGATCTCCCGGTGGGTGGCCCCGCCCCGGCCCGTGAGCATGCACTCGCACACGTGGGCCAAAATCGCCATGGCCACGCTGAACCCCCGGTTCCCCTCGGCGATGTCGTCGCCGTAGAACCGGGACAGAAGGCGCAGCACGGGGTGGAACACCAGCACCGAGCGGCACCGGTCGGCGTGGTCCGAGAGGTAAGGATGGCGGCGGAGGATCTCGTCGGGCGTCACGCCCGTCACGGTAGGGGGTTTCGGCGCCGAGCGTCAAGCCC
>NZ_BAAHFQ010000274.1:0-2346 GCF_054681715.1 Deferrisoma sp. | reverse complement strand
GGCCGCAGCGATCTCCCCGTGGGTGAGCCCCAGACGCCGCACGCGGCCGTCGTCGTCCTGGAGGATTTCCAGGAGGTCGCGCCCGTCGGTGCCCAGGAACCCGTCGCGGGTCAGGGCGCCCCGGCCCATGCGGGCCTGGGCCGCGGCGAGATCGGGGGACTGCTTCATCGATCCTTCTCCATGGGGCCCCGGGAGCCCGAAAGGCCAGGGAACAACGCCCTGCGGCCCCGGATTCGGGCAACGTTCCGCTGGGCGGCTAGGCGGCTGGCCGGCTAGGCGGCCCGACTGCGGTGAATCGTGAAATCGTGAATCGGAAATCGTTCGGTCGCTCGACGCGCCCCGGGAACCCTCCGGCGTTCCGCACTCCCGAGCGCGCCCCCCACACCCGGGCCTGCGGCCCGGATCGCGGCGTGGACGCCGCTCCCACACGGGCCCCCAAGGAATTTCCGCTGGAACGCTCGGAGGCGCGGACGCTGGGACGCGAAAATCTCCCGCTACGCCAGCGTTGGCGCCGGCCCCAACCAGGGGAAGCGGCTTCCGGATCAGGCGTCAGAATTCAGAGGACAGGTGTCAGAACGCCGCTGTCCTCCGTCGTCTGCCACCTGGCACGGCCTCCCAGCCTTCCAGCTTTCCAGCCTTCCAGCCGACTCACGCAAACTTGTCGTAGTAGATCCGGTCCTCGGGCACGCCCTTTTGGGTGAGCACCTTGACGCAGGCGTCGATCATGCCCGGGCTCCCGCACAGGTAGGCCTCCATGCCCTCCATGGACTCGTAGTGGCGGGCCACCACGTCGGTGATGAGCCCGGTCTCCCCGGTCCAGGCGTCCTCGGGCGCGGGCTTCGACAGCGCCGGCACGAACGAGAACCCCTCGAGCCGGTCGCAATAGGCCTCGAGCCGCTCCACGTCGTAGAGGTCCCGGCGGGAGACGGCCCCGAAGAACAGGGTCACCTTCTTCCGGATGCCCCGGGCCACCATGTCGGCCAGGATGCTCTCGAACGGCGCGAGCCCGGAGCCCCCGGCGATGAACACCGCCTCGGCCGGGGTTTCCCGCAGGTAGAACTCGCCGTAGGGGCCGTTCAGCTTGAGCCGGTCGCCCACGAGCAGGAGTTCGTGGATGAAGGTGGTGCAGATGCCCCGGGGCACCTTGCGGATGATGAGCTCGATCGCCCCGGTCTCCTGGGGCGGCGAGCTGATGGAGTAGGCCCGGTACACCGGCTCGCCCAGGCCGTCGTAGATGGGGGTCTCGATCTGCACGTACTGCCCGGCCCGGAACCGGAACTCCACCCCGGGATCGAAGGCGAGCCGCACCCGCCGGATGTCGTAGGTGAGTTCCTCGATGGCCTCGACCCGGGCCTCGTACTCCTCCACCTCGAGGAGCTGGGCCGGGATCTCGATGGCCATGTCCTCCCGGACCTTCACCTGGCACGAAAGCCGGACCCGGTTCTCGATCTCCTCGGGGGTGAGGTGGGGCGTCTCGGTGGGGAGAACGGGGCCTCCCCCTTCGAGGATCCGCACCTTGCACAGGCCGCAGCTCCCCCGGCCGCCGCAGGCCGAGGGGATGAAGATCTTGCGCTCCCGCAGAACCGAAAGAAGCGGCTCCCCGCCGGGGACCTCCAGGGGATCGGCGTCGTTGACCCGAAGGCGCACCGGCCCCGAGCGCACGAGCTTCCGCTCGGCCAGCACCAGGATGAGGGCCAGGAACGCCCCCAGCCCGGCGAGCACGCCGACGGCGGTGGCGACCGGCCCCATCACATCGGCACCATGCCCGAGAACCCGATGAACGCGAGCGCCATGATCCCCGCGAGGATCACGGTGATGCCCGGGCCTTCGAGGGCCGCCGGCACCCGGGAGCGCTTCATCTTCTGCCGGAGCCCGGCCATGGCGAGGATCGCGAGCGCCCACCCCACCCCGCTCCCGGCGCCGTAGGCCAGGCTCTGCACGAAGGAGTACTGCCGGATCACCATGAAGAGGCTCACCCCCAGGATGGCGCAGTTCACCGTGATGAGGGGTAAGAAGATGCCCAGGGCGTAGTACAGCACGGGGCTTGCGCGCTCGATCACCATCTCCACGAGCTGGACCGTGGCCGCGATGACCACGATGAAGGCGATGTAGCGCAGGTACCCGAGGCCCAGGGGCTCCAGGAGGTAGGCGTACACGAGGTAGTTGAGCCCCGAGGTCAGGGTCATCACGAACACCACCGCCGCGCCCAGCCCCGCGGCGGTTCGCACCTCGCGGCTCACCGCGATGAACGAGCACATCCCCAGGAAGTTCGCGAGCAGGATGTTGTTGATGAAGATCGAGGCGATGAAGATCGTCAGAGCGCCCTGTTGGCCCATGGTGTCCTCT
>NZ_BAAHFQ010000273.1:0-2356 GCF_054681715.1 Deferrisoma sp. | reverse complement strand
TTACTTTCGGACGACGGACGTGACGGGGACGGTGACGCTGCCGGAGGGGGTGGAGATGGTGATGCCTGGGGACAACGTGCGGATCACGGTGAACCTGATCACGCCGATCGCGATGGAGGAGGGGCTTCGGTTCGCGATTCGGGAGGGTGGCCGCACGGTGGGCGCCGGCGTCGTGACCAAGATCCTGGAATAGGTAGAGGGCCTGGGAGCGCGGCATGACCAGCGACAAGATCCGGATTCGCCTCAAGGCGTACGACCACAAGCTCTTGGACCAGTCGGTGAAGGAGATCCTGGAGGCGGCCCGGCGCACCGGAGCCCGGGTGTCGGGGCCGATCCCCCTGCCCACCGAGATCAACCGGTTCTGCGTGCTGCGGTCGCCCCACATCGACAAGAAATCCCGGGAGCACTTCGAGATCCGCACCCACAAGCGGCTCCTGGACATCCTGGATCCCACCCAGCAGACGATCGACGCGCTGATGAAGCTGGATCTGTCGGCCGGCGTAGACGTCGAGATCAAGCTCTGATCGGCGGGTCGGTGTTCGAGATAAGGCAAGGGAGTTCCGATGGCCAAAGGACTGATCGGACGCAAGCTGGGGATGACCCAGATCTTCATGGGCGGTGAAGAGCTGATCCCCGTGACGGTGGTGGAAGCCGGCCCGTGCACCGTGGTCCAGAAGAAGACGCGGGAGACCGACGGGTACGATGCCATCCAGGTGGGGTTCGGCGAGGTCAAGCCCCACAAGGTGAACCGCCCGATGAAGGGCCATTTCCGCAAGGCGGGGGTCGAGCCCCGGCGCATCCTGCGGGAGTTCCGGGTGGAGAACCCGGACGAGTTCGAGGTGGGCCAGGTGCTCAAGGCCGACCTCTTCAAACCCGGGGACCTGGTGGACGTGACCGGGTTCAGCAAGGGGCGGGGGTTCCAGGGCGTCATCAAGCGCCACGGGTTTGGCGGCGGCCGCGCCTCCCACGGGTCCATGTTTCACCGGGCTCCGGGGTCCATCGGGGCCAAGGAGCATCCGGGTAAGGTCTGGAAGGGCAAGAAACTCGCGGGCCGCATGGGTGCCCGCCGGGTCACCGTTCAGAACCTCCAGGTGGTCGAGGTGGACCCGGAGCGGAACCTGATCCTCCTCCGGGGCGCGGTGCCCGGCGCCAAGAACGGCACGGTGCTCCTGCGACCGGCCGTGAAGGCGGGGAACCGGTAGGCGCGAGGCTTAGGGCGTAGAGACGGGAGACGGCGATGGAGACACCGTTGGTGAATGCCGCAAACGAAGAGGTGGGCCGGGTGGACCTCCCGGAGGAGATCTTCGGCGCGCCGGTGAACGAGGCCCTCCTGTGGGAGGTGGTCCGCATGCAGACGGCGAACCGCCGTCGGGGCACGCACGCGACCAAGACCCGTTCGGAGGTGGCGGGCAGTGGCCGCAAGCTCTGGGTCCAAAAGGGCACGGGCCGGGCCCGGGTGGGTGACCGCCGCAACCCGCTGTGGAAGGGGGGCGGCACGGTCCACGGGCCCCAGCCGCGCAGCTACGCGTATTCGATGCCCAAAAAGAAGCGGCGACTGGCGCTCCGGTCTGCCCTGGCCGCGAAGGCCCGGGACGGCGAACTCCTGGTCGTGGAATCGCTGGGGCTCGAGGGGATCAGCACGAAGCAGCTCGCCGCGAGGCTCAAGGCCCTGGGGGCCGAGAACGCGCTGATCGTCGTGGCCGAGCGGGACGAGGTGGTGGAGAAGTCCGCCCGAAACCTGCCCCAGGTGAAGGTGCTCCGGCCCGAAGGGCTCAACGTCTACGACATCCTGCGTTACGAGAAACTGGTGCTCCTCCAGGGGGCGCTCGAGCGGATCCAGGAGAGGGTGTGACCATGGCGCGCAGCCACTACGACGTTCTCCGGCGGCCCGTGATCACGGAGAAGTCCACGGCCCTGCGGGAAGAGGCGAACACCGTGGTGTTCGAGGTGGACCCGAAGGCCACGAAGCCCGAGATCAAGACGGCCGTGGAGAAGGTGTTCTCGGTCAAGGTCAAGGCCGTGCGCACGGTGATCGTCCGGGGCAAGCAGGCCCGGGTGGGCCGGTTCGTGGGCCGTCGGAAGAACTGGAAGAAGGCCTACGTGACGCTCCACGAGGGCGAGCACATCGAGCTGTTCGAGGGCGTGTAACGGGCCCGAGGGCCCGGGGGCGCTGTTGGCAAGAGGGGATAGACCATGGCAATCAAACGGTTTCGGCCCACCTCCCCGGGGCGGCGGTGCATGACGGTCTCGGCCTTCGACGAGATCACCCGGACCGAGCCCGAGAAATCTCTGGTGCGGCCCCTGAAGAAGTCCGGGGGGCGGAACAACCTGGGGCGGATCACCTGCCGGCACATCG
>NZ_BAAHFQ010000272.1:0-2358 GCF_054681715.1 Deferrisoma sp. | reverse complement strand
TCGGGGTCGCAAGCACCAGCCCCCGGCTGGTCCGCGTCTCGTGCAGCACCGGGGTGAGGTCGTCCTCGAGCACGCACCGGGTGGCCGTGGCCCGGCAGGCGCCGCAACCCACGCACCCCCGGAACGACAGCCGGGCGAGGGGCACCGTCCGGGTCTCGCCCGCCCCCGCCTCCCGGGCCCCGGCCAGCACCTCCTCGGCGAGTCGGGCCGAGTTGGAGGGTTCTCGACCGCTTCCCACCACGCCCAGGATCATCAGTGCACCGCCTCGGACTCCGCGAACCCGAGTTGCACCGCCTTCACGGCGGCCTGGGTTCGGTTTTTCACCCCTAGTTTCTCGAACAGGCTCACCAGTTCCTTCTTTACCGTCTGCTCGGACACGCAGAGTTTCTCGGCGATCTCGGCGTTGTTGTCGCCCCGGGCCAGGTAGCGGAGCACCTGGAGTTCCCGCTCGGTCAGCCCGTACCGCGCCGGGTCCTGCGCCTGGGACAGCTTCTGGTCCGCGAGGAACGGGGAGTGGATCTCGTCGCCCCGGTAGACGGCCTTGAGGATCCGAACGAGTTCATCGAGGTCCACGTCCTTGAGAACATAGCCCGCCGCGCCAGCCTTGATGGCCTGGTCGACCTTGGTGGGGGCGTCGTGGAGGGAGAGAATCAGCACCTGGGTGCGGGGGACCCGTTCCCGGATGAGACGCGTGGCCCGGATGCCGTCGAGGCGGGGCATGGCCAGGTCCATCAGCACGATGTCGGGCTGATGCTTCTCGGCGAGCACCACGGCCTCGGTGCCGTCGGAGGCGGTCGCCACCACCTCGATGTCCTCGTCGAGCCCCAAGACCTCTTCGAAACACTGTCGGAGCAGTCGCTGATCCTCGGCGATGAGAACGCGGATCGGCATGGAGCGGAAAACCCCCTTTTCCCCCTTTTTTCAAGGCCAAAACGTGCGACCGCGATGCTCGTACGGTAGCATAGCCCGAAACGCCTGTTCAACGAGGGCGCCGGCCTCGCGGCGCGGGAGGAACCCATGCGAACGGATCTCCAACTCGTGCCCTACCGGGACTACGACTATCCGCGCCTGGTGGCCGAACCGGCGGGGGGGGTGTGGAACCCGGGCCCGGAAACGTTTCGGGTGGAGGAGATTCCCCTGTACCCGTTCTGCGGCGAAGGGGAACACGCCGCCCTCTGGGTGGAGCGCACAAACCGATCCACGCGGGACCTCGCCGTGGCGGTGGCGCGGAGGCTGGATCTGCACCCTGCCGCCGTGGGGTACGCGGGCATGAAGGACAAACGCTGCACCGCGGTGCAGGGGTTCACCGTGGCCGGCGTGGCCACGGATTCGGCCCGGGAGGCCTTCGAGGCCGAGGGATGCCGGGTTCACCTCGCCACGCGGCATCGAAACAAGCTCCGCCTGGGGCACCTGGCCGCGAACCGGTTCCGGGTGGTCCTGGAAGGCGTGCAGGCCGGGGCCGTGGAACGGGTGGTGGCGTTTCTGGAGTCGTGGGGGGTGCCCAACTACTTCGGGCCCCAACGGTTCGGAGGGAAGGGAGACAACGCGGTCAAGGGGCTTGCCCTTCTCCAGGGCGAGGTGCGCCTGGGTCGGTGGAAGCGCGACCTCATGGTTTCGGCCCTCCAGTCCCTGGTGTTCAACGAGGTGCTGGCCCGCCGCATCGAGGCGAACCTGCTCGATCGCCCCCTCCCCGGGGACGTGCTCCAGAAGGCGGACTCGGGGGGGCTCTTCGTGTGCACCGACCCCGAGGCGGACGCCCCCCGGGTGGACCGGTTCGAGGTGGCGCCCACCGGCCCCCTGTGGGGCCGGAAGATGGTCCGCCCCACCGGTTGGGTGGCCCGCCAGGAGGCGGAGGTGCTTTCGGATTTCGGCCTCCAGGGGGAGTGGTTCTCCCGGGAGACGGGCTCCCGGCGTCCGCTGCGGGTGCCGCTGGCCGGGGCGGAGGTCCGGCCGTCGGAGTCGGGCGTCGTGGTCGAGTTCCTGTGCCCGCCGGGCGCGTTCGCAACCTCCGTGGTGCGGGAGATCACGGGAACCCCCGCAGGTTTTACGTAAAATATACGGCAATATATTTTGAAAAGCCGATCTTGACACTCGTATAATGTAGTGCCAAACTCCCCGTGCCAACGGAGTTCGACACGGGGAGAAAGCGATGAGCGTACGGCCTTCCGAGTTTTACACGCCCAAGGTGGTGGGCGCCCAACTCACGGGCATGATCAAAACCAAGGGGCCCAACGAGTACTCGGCCCGGTTGCGGATCCCGGTGGGGATCCTCACGGCCGAGGTCCTCGAGAGCCTGGCGCGGCTGAGCCGGGAGCACGGCCGGGGGGAGGTGTTTCTCACGGCGCGCTACGGCGTGGA
>NZ_BAAHFQ010000271.1:0-2428 GCF_054681715.1 Deferrisoma sp. | reverse complement strand
TCCTCCACCCGGGCCACCACCTTCTTGATCGAGTACTCGTCGGGGCCGATGGCCGGGAAGAGCCCGTCCTGCCCCTCCTGGATCCAGGGGCTCAGGTGGCTCGCCTCGATCGCGGTGCCGTCGGCCATCACCACGGCCCGCTCGATCACGTTCTCGAGCTCCCGCACGTTGCCCGGCCAGCCGTAGCGAAGAAGCATCTCCATCCCCTCGGCGCTCACCCCGGTCACGGGTTTCCCCGTGTCCTGGGCGAACCGCTCCAGGAACCGGTTCACCAGGAGCGGGATGTCCTCGCGCCGCTCCCGGAGGGGCGGCACCAGCACCGGGATCACGCTGAGCCGGTAGTAGAGGTCCTCCCGAAACCCGCCCTCGGCCACGAGCTTCTTGAGATCCACCTGGGAGGCGCTCACCACCCTGACGTCCACCGGGAGGTCCGCGGCCCCCCCCACCCGGCGCGTCACCCCCTCCTGGAGCACCCGCAGGAGCCGTACCTGGAGGAACGGGGGCAACCCGTCCACGTCTTCGAGGAACAGGGTGCCGCCCTGGGCCTGCTCGAACAGGCCCGGCCTGGCCCTGGGCGCGTCGGCGAAGGCCCCGGGCTCGTGGCCGAAGAGCTCCGCCTCGAGCACCGCCTCGGGCACGGCCCGGCAGTTCACCTTGAGGAACGGCCCGTCGGCCCGCCGGGAGTTGGCGTGGAGCGCCCGGGCCAGCACCTCCTTGCCCGTTCCGGCCTCCCCCACCAGAAGAACGCTCGTCCGGTAGTCGGCCACCTTGGCCAGCAGTTCCAGAACCGCCTGCATCCGGGGGCTACGGGCCACCAGGTTTTCGAACCGGTACTCCCGCCGGATCGCCTCCTTGAGCGCCCGGTTCTCCCTGAGGAGCCGCTCGCGCTCCTCGGCCTTCTTCAGAGTCAGGAGCACCTCGTCCGTCTTGAACGGTTTCGAGATGTAGTCGTAGGCCCCGAGCTTGAGAGCCTCCAGGGCGGTGTCCACCGTGCCGTAGGCCGACATCATCACGATGGTCGAGGTGCAGCCCCGGGCCCGCGCCTTCCGCAGGAACTCGAGCCCGTCCACCCGGGGCATCTTGATGTCGCACAGCACGAAGTCGAACCCGTCGGCGCCCCGCTCGTCGAGAAGGTCGAGGGCCTCCTGGCCGTCGGCCGCCTCGGTGACCGTATAGCCCTCGTCCGCCAGGATCGACGCGAGGGTCTCCCGGACGATGCCCTCGTCGTCCACGATGAGAAGCGTGTGGGTCACGATCGTTTCTCCCGCCTGGCGATGGGTCAGCCCAAAAGCCCCAGGTACCATCCCACGAGTTCGGGCCCGGCGTAAAGGTAGAGGGCGGCCCCCAGGCACAAAAACGGGCCGTAGGGCACCTCGAGCCGAAGCCCTCCTCCCCGCACAATCCCCCACGCCACCCCCACGGCCGCGCCCACGAGCGACGAAACGAACACGGTGAAGAGCACGGCCTGCCATCCCAGGAACGCGCCAACGGCGCCGAGGAACTTGACGTCCCCGAGCCCCATGCCCTCCCGGCCGGTAACCGCCCGATACCCCAGGGCCACGGCCAGAAGGAGCCCCGCCCCCAGCCCGGCGCCCAGGAGGCTCTGGACCGGCCCCAGCCCGGTCACGAACGAGGCGGCGAACCCGGCCGCGATGCCCCCGAGGCTCAGGGAGTCGGGGATGATCCTGTGGTCCAGGTCGATGAAGGTCACGGCCACGAGCCCGGCCACGAACACGAAATAGGGCCCGAACGCCCACGCGGGCCCCACCCGGAGCCACAGGAGCGCCGAGAGTGCGGCCGTGAGCGCCTCCACCAGGGGGTACCGGGGCGAGATGGGGGCCCCGCAGTCCCGGCACCGGCCCCGGAGCACGAGGTAGCTCAGGATCGGCACGTTGTCCCGGGGCCGGACCCGATTGCCGCACCGGGGGCAGTGGCTGGGGGGCCGCACCAGCGACTCCCCCCGGGGAAGCCGGTAGATCACGACATTCAAAAAGCTCCCCACCACGGCCCCGAGCAGGGCGGCCGCGGGGGTTCCGAACAGGGTCAGGGGGTCCAACGCGGTTCTCCAATCCGGGACGTCGCGGGGAGCGATACGGGCCCAAGGGACCGGGGGCGCCCCAGACGCGGCCGATTCCCCCCGAGACGGTGGACCGGCCGCCCCTGGGCCCGCCGGGGCGGCCGGCTATGCGTTGACACCCCGACCGCCGGGCGCCTATCTTCGTTTGCTCCGATCCTCTTTCGCAACGCGCTCCCGAGGGAGATGGACGTGCATCCCTGGAACGGCTCCTCCAACATCCTCGCCATGGCCTTCGGCTCCGGGCCCGTGGTGGGCGGCGTTCTCCTCGTGCTCGTGCTCGCCTCGGTCCTGTGCTGGGGCATCATCCTCTACAAGTTCTGGGTGATCCGCCAGGCGGCGCGCCAGAGCCGG
>NZ_BAAHFQ010000270.1:0-2442 GCF_054681715.1 Deferrisoma sp. | reverse complement strand
CGGTGCGGTTCTCGGGGAGCGGGGGGGCGGCCGACGTGGCCGCGCTCGCCCGGCGCACCGTGATCATCGCCCGCCACGAGCGCCGCCGGTTCCCGGAGCGGGTGGACTACCGGACGAGCCCGGGGTGGCTCGAGGGCGGCGACTCCCGGGCCCGGGCGGGCATCGGCCGGGGCGGCCCCGCGGCCGTGGTGACGACCCTGGGGATCCTCCGGTTCCGGCCCGACACGAAGGAGCCCTACCTGGCCTCGGCCCATCCGGGGGTCGCGCCCGAGCGGGTCCAGGCCGAGACCGGGTTCCCCCTCGACGTCTCCGAGGCCGTGGAAACCCCGCCGCCCACGGCCGAGGAGCTCGAGATCCTCCGCCGGGTCGTGGACCCCGAGGGGGTGTTCCTGAAACGGGGCGGGTGACGCAGCGCCAGGCCTCGGTGCTGCTGCGGAAACCAGCGGGTGGGGGGCTGGTGGAGAGCCGGGTGCGGCCCCTCACGTCGCCGCGCCCCCACCAGGCTTGGATCGCTTTCGAAGATCCGGAACTTCCGCCACCCATGCCCCGGCCTACCAAGCTGGCAACGGCATGAGAAGGCGCGGCGAAAGGGGTGCTGCACTCGCGCCCGGCCGGAGCCAGCCCCCCACCCGCGTCGGGTAACTCTCTTGAAGCTATCAGGGATAGAGCTCCCGGATCCCCAGGGCCTCGAGTTCGGCGTCCACCAGGTCGGCCCAGCCCCGGTTGGCCCGGGGGTTCGCCGGGCTCGGGTGGCTGATCCTCCCCACCCGGACGCCGGTGCCGGCAAGGGCCTCCCGCGCCCGGCCCTCGGCAAACGCGCCGATCCCCACCACGATCCGGGGCCCCAGGAGCGCCACGGTGTCCCGGAGCGCCCGGTCGCAGGCCGCGAACAGGGGCTCCCTCTCGGCCTTCTTCAGCTTGTCGGGGGTGAGGTTCCGGCCCGAGGCCGTGAGGAACAGGAGCGGGCAGTAGTTCGCCACGAAACACCGGGCGAAAAACCGCTCGGGGCTCCCGAACCGCTCGGCGGCCCACCCCCACAGCCGAAGCCCGCTCACCTCGTCCCGGGGGCACCCGAACCCCTCCACCGGCCGCTTGGGGTGTTCCCGGTCGGGCTTGCCCACCGGCGCCTCGACCCCGAGCCAGCCCCGCACCCGGCTCACCGCGCCGAAGGGCACCCCGGTCTGGGCCATGCCGAAGGGGCCCGGGTTCATGCCGAGGAACACCACCTCCTTGGGCGGGGAGCCGTAGCGGTCCCAGTAGAGGTCGTAGGGGGCCCGGGCGTACACGAGGGGATTGTAGACGTAGGCCACGGGTTCGCCGAACCGGAGCCCGTCGAGTGCGTTCACGAGGCGGTCGGTGATGTCGCGGTGGGTCACGGCGTGGACTTCTCTCGGGAGGGCGGTCTTCGGTTACCGGTCTTCGGTCCGCCGCCGGGCGCGGCGGCCGCGGGGCCGGGTCCGGCCACGACGGCCAGGACCTCGGTCCCGTACCGGGCGAGCTTGGCCCGACCGATCCCCGGTACCTCGGCCAGTTCCTCCAGGGTTCCCGGCCGGGCTTCGGCCACGGCCCGGAGCGTGGCGTCGTGGAACACCACGTAGGGCGGAACGCCCTGGGCCCGGGCGGTTTCGAGCCGCCAGGCCCGAAGGCGCTGAAACAGGGCCTCGGCCTCGGCCGGGACCGCGGAGGCTGCCTGCGGCTGACTCCTGGTCCGCGTCCGCCCGGCCACCGGGTCCCTCCGGAGCCGGAGCTCCCGCTCCCCCCGGAGCACCGGCCGGGCCCGGGCCGTGAGCCGTAGCGCCCCGTGGCCCTCGGGCACCGGCTCCACCAGCCCGGCCGCGGCGAGCTGGCGAAACACCGAGCGCCAGGTGCGCTCGTCCAGGTCCGTCCCGATCCCGAAGGTGCTGACCCGGTGGTGGCCCCACCGACGCACCGCCGCGGTCTCCCGGCCCCGGAGCACGTCCACCAGGTGGCCCACCCCGAACCGCTGGCCCGTGCGGTAGACGCACGAGAGCGCCTTCTGGGCCGCCAGGGTGGCGTCCCAGGTCTCCACCGGCTCGAGGCAGGTGTCGCAGTTGCCGCAGGGGTGCTCCAGCGCCTCGCCGAAATACCCCAGGAGCACCTGGCGCCGGCACCCGGCCGCCTCGCAGTACCCCCACAGGGCGTCGAGCTTGCGTCGTTCGATCCGGCGGTGGGCCTCGTCGGCCTCCGAGAGCTCCAGGAGCCGGCCCAGGGCCACGATGTCGGAGAACCCGTAGGCCATCCAGGCCTCGGCGGGCAGCCCGTCGCGGCCGGCCCGGCCGGTCTCCTGGTAGTAGGCCTCGAGGCTCTTGGGCGGGTCGAGGTGGGCCACGAACCGCACGTTGGGCTTGTCGATGCCCATGCCGAAGGCCACCGTGGCCACCACCACGACCCCCTCGTCCTTGAGGAACCGGTCCTGGTGGG
>NZ_BAAHFQ010000269.1:0-2483 GCF_054681715.1 Deferrisoma sp. | reverse complement strand
GGCCACGAGGTGGGCGATCCACTGGAGGGGGCCGATCACCCCGACCACCCGCACGATGCCGGGCGCCGCCGCGAACCCCACGGTGCGAAGGAGTTCCCCGTGGTCGGCCCGGGTCTCCGACTCCGGGAAGAGGCGGGTGCCCACCCAATAGGCCAGGTACGCCCACACGTACCAGCCCGCCAGGGCGACCAGGGTACCCAGAACAAGTCCCCCGCGGCCGTGGTACCCTCCGATCCCGGCGGCGAGGCTCGAAAGCACCACCACCCCCACGGCCTGCCCCAGGGCCGACCGGTCGGCCTCCACCTCCTCGTAGAGTTGCGGGTCGAGCCGGGCCGCCCGCACCACGCGGTCTAAGAACGAATTTGCCATCGCGGTTCTCCTCCGTTGCACCAGTCCCCCGGCGCCGCCCGCTTCCGTGCCCGGTCACACCCCCGACAGCAGGAAATCGACCGCCCGCAGGATCTCCTCCCGGTGATGGGCAAGGCTGCCCACCCGCTCCCCGAGCCGCGACCGGAGCACCCCCGCGAGTTCGGCCGTGGACATCACCACCCGCCTTCCCTCCACCTCGAACACGGGGTTGAGGTGCCGGGCCGGTTTGGGCATGGCCTCGGCGGCCACCAGGGGCACGACCACCCGGGTGGCCAGGGGATCCAGCAGGTCGCTCTGAATGTCCAGGAGAAACGGGATCTCCCCCCGGGTGGCCTCGTCCGGGTTGCGGTAGATGTCGAACTGGGCCATCAGAACCGGCGCCACCCGTCGCTGAACACCCCCCGGGCGCTCACCCTCCGGTTGTACGCCTCGATCGCCTCGCGGTTCTCCTCGCGCCAGCGCTCCTGGTACCGTTCCGCGAGGATCTCGGCGAGCTTCTCCTCCAGGGCCCGGGAAAGGTTGATGCCTTCCTCCCTGGCCTTCCGGAGGAGGTCCTGGTTCACGGTGACGTTCGTCGCCTTCTTGGGCGCGGAGGGCTCGAACAGGGGAATCATGGGGACGCCTCCGAGTAATGCGCATCGTGATGCGCATACATTGCGCCCACCCGGCCCAGGGGTCAAGGTCCCCTGGATCTTGAGCCCTTCCCGCAGTCGGTGGTACACGGGGGGCCAAGGGGCGGGGCCGTCCCGCCCGTCCCGGAGATGCCCGCGGGTTCCTGCCCCGCGGCGGGGCCCCGCTTCCCTACGCCCCAGGGCAGCCGCTTCGAAGGAGTCCCCATGGCCGTCACCCCCGCGATCCGGTTCTTGAAGCAGCGAAAGATCCCCCACGAGGCCCGGGAGTACGACCACAAGGTCAAGGGGGCCGAGTACGCGGCCGAGGCCCTCGGGTGGCCGGTGGAGGCCATGGCCAAGACCCTGGTGGTGGCCCTGGGGGACCGCACGTTCTGCCAATGCGTGCTGCCGGGCGACGTGGAGCTCTCGCTGAAGAAACTCGCCCGGCTCGCCGGGGTGAAGGCGGCCCGCATGGCCACCGTGGACGAGGCCCAGAAGCTCACCGGGTACCTGGTGGGCGGCATCAGCCCCTTCGGGGTGCGAAAGCCCGTGCCGGTGTGGGTGCACGAGTCGCTCCTGGGGTTCGAGACCATCGGGGTGAACGGCGGCCGCAGGGGGCTCATCGTGTTCCTGGCGCCCCAGGCGCTGGTGGACGCCGTGGGCGCCCGGGTGGCCGATCTGGCGGCGTGACCATGGGCCGGCCCGAGGCCGAGGAGACGCGGCTCCGGTACCTCTACCGGGCCCTCGTGGTGCGGGGGAAACTCCGGCTCCCGCCCGAGGCGGCCCGGGCCCTGGTGGGGCCCGACTGCGCCTACCACCTCTACCGCCACCTGCCGGCCCGGGGCCCGATCCCCGGCCCGAGAGACGGGGAGTCCGGCTCCGAGGACGACGGCGGGCCGGCCTGATTTCCCCTTACTCCTCCCCCCGTCGCATCGCCTTCTTGCGGCTGTGGAGCCGCTTTTCCTTGAGGCGCCGTTCCCTGGCGGCCCGGCCGGGGCGGGTGGGGATGCGGCGTTTGCGCCTGCGCCGCCGCTGGCGCAGGGCCTCGGCCAGCCGTTCCAGGGCGATCCTACGGTTCTCGGCCTGGCTGCGGCGCTCGGTGGCCGTGACCACGATCCCCGTGGGAAGGTGCCGGATCCGCACCCCGGTCTCCCGGGTGTTCCGGTGCTGGCCCCCGGGGCCCGAGGCCCGAAGGAACGTGATCTCCAAGTCCTCGTCCCGGAACGGTTCGTCGCTCACGGGGCCGCCTGCGTCTGCCACAGGACCCGGGCCGGGGCCCCGTCGCCCCGGGCCACGGGGAGCGGCAGGCAGTGGAGCACGCCCGGGCCGGCGGGTACGCCAGCGAGCCGCAGGTTCTCCACGATCACGGCCCCGGCGCCGAGGAGGATCCGGTGGGCCGGCAGGTCCGCGGCCCCGACGGGATCGGCGCTTGGGCCGTCCACCCCCACGAGCCGGGCCCCGGCCTCGACGAGGTCCCGGGCTTCCTCCGGCGTGAGCCCCTCG
>NZ_BAAHFQ010000268.1:0-2501 GCF_054681715.1 Deferrisoma sp. | reverse complement strand
GCGAGGGCAAGGCCAAGCGGGTGATCGACGAGCGAAAGAAGTAGCGGTTGCAGCACCGCCCGCCCCGGGGCGGATTGACCCCGGGGCGGGCGGCGGAATAGGATTCGGTCGTCTCCGAGCGGACCGGCCTACCGGCTCTTCGGGGCCCACGGACGGTTCGCCGATGGGTCGGGGTGGAAACGCCCCGGCCTCCCGCGCTTGGAAAGGAGGCGGTGCGACCGACGGATCCCGTGCGGGGTCCGCCCGGCACGCCCGCGCCCCCTTTCCTGCCGGAAAGGGGGCGCTTCTTGTTTGGAGGATTCGCCGCTCACCCATCACGGAAAGGAGGAACGGATGCGGCAGATCGTGGGAGTTCTGGCGGTACTGGCGACCCTGGGAGTGGGCGTCCGGCCCGGGTGGGCCCGGTTCGACCTGCTCGAGCGCCTGGAGCAGAAGGGCATCATCACGTCGGCCGAGCGCAAGGAGCTGGAGGCCCAGCAGGCCCCGGCCGTGCCCGCGGCCCCGAACCACCTATCCTACCTGAGCCGCGACGGCCGGTTCTCCGGCCGGATCTACGGCTACGGCCAGGTGCGCTACACGTTCCGGGAGTTGGAAGACGCCGAGAACCTAAGCAATTTTTCGGTGCAGCGCGTGCGCGTGGGGCTCGATGGGCACGCGTTCCGCGAGAACCTGAAATACAAGGTGTACGTGAACGTGTACTCGGGCGACGAGAAGGGCGCGGACCTGTTCGATTTCTTCGGGGACTACGCATTCGCCCCCTGGTTCGCCGTGAAGGCCGGGGCCTACAAGGTGCCCTACGGCGTCCAGTGGAACGTATCGGCTTCGAACCTCCAATTCGTGGAGCGAAGTGATGTGGACGCAGCGTTCCGGTTCGACCGGGACACGGGCGTCACGGTCCACGGCAAACTGGCCGGTGGGCTGTCCTACGACGCGGGCGTGTTCAACGGTGAGGGACGCAACCGCAACAACTCGGGCGACGGTCACCTGTACGTGGGACGGGTCGTGTGGGCCCCCATGGGCGGAAGCCCCCTGGCCGGGGAGGCGAGCCTGAACCGGCCCGAGCGACCCCAGGTGTTCCTGGCGGCCTCGGTGGCCTACGACGACGACGTGGCGGGCCACACCCGCAAGAACCTGAACGGAAGGCTCACGGCCCTGGGCACGAGCGACGTGATGAGCGTGGGGGGATTCGCGGGGGTGGCGTACCAAGGGGTCTCGCTCCGGGCAGAGGGCCATCGCCGCCGGATCGACCCCAAGGCCGACGGCGTGGACGACGAGACCGCCACGGGCCTGTATGTGCAGGGGGGCGCCCTGGTGTGGAGGGATGTGGTGGAGGTGGCCGGCCGGTACGAGTTCTTCGACCCGAACACGGACGCCTCCGACGACCTGGTCCAGTCCTACGGGGTGGCCCTGAACGCGTTCTTCAACGGCCATCGCAACAAGATCCAGGCCGACTGGTTCCGGATCCGCGACCAGGACGGGCCGGGCTCGGCCACGACCGAGGATCGGTTCCGGATCCAGTACCAGGTGGCGTTCTGACTTCCGCTATTAATAGGACGCTGGGAGGCTGGGAAGCTAGGAGGCTTGAAAACCTCACTGCTTTCCAAGCATAACCACGCCTCCTTGGTGCCACCCGGCGGTAAAATCCACCAGCCCCCCACCCCGTAGCCCCAAGGGGAAAGGTGCACGGGCCTGGCAATGCTTTCGTTGGAGTGAGTAAAACGCTTTTGAGCTTTCCAGCTTTCTAGCCTCCCAGCCTTCTAGCGCAAAAAGGAGAAAACGATGCGAGACCGTCGATGGATCCGTTCCTGGAGCGGGCTGGTGCTGGCCCTGGCCCTGGTCGCCGGCCGGGTCGGCTCGGCCGGGGCGGAGTGCCGCATCCGGATGTCCACCACCACCAGCACCGAGAACTCGGGGCTCCTGGCCCGGCTGCTGCCCCCGTTCGAGGAGACCTGGGGGTGCCGGGTGGACGTGATCGCCGTGGGCACGGGCAAGGCCCTGCGGCTCGGGGCCAATGGGGACGTGGACGTGGTGCTGGTGCACGCCCGGCCGGCGGAGGACCGGTTCGTGGCCGAGGGCCACGGCGTGAACCGGCGCGACGTGATGCACAACGACTTCGTGGTGCTGGGGCCGGCCGACGACCCGGCCGGCGTGCGGGGCTCGGGCTCGGCCGCCGAGGCCTTCCGCCGGATCGCCAGGGCGGGCGCCCCGTTCGTTTCCCGGGGCGACGATTCGGGCACCCACAAGAAAGAACTCGACCTCTGGGCCGAGGCGGGGGTGAAGCCGAAGGGGTCCTGGTACAAGGAGGCGGGCCAGGGCATGGGGGCGGTTCTTCTGATGGCCCAGGAGCTTCGGGCCTACGCCCTCTCCGACCGGGGCACCTACCTGGCGATGCGCGAAAAGCTCTCCCTCGTCGTCGTCCACGAGGGGGACCCGGCGCTCGCCAACCCCTACGGCATCATCGCGGTGAACCCGGCCAAATATCCCCACGTGAACTACGAGGG
>NZ_BAAHFQ010000267.1:0-2597 GCF_054681715.1 Deferrisoma sp. | reverse complement strand
GGAGATGGTGATGCCTGGGGACAACGTGCGGATCACGGTGAACCTGATCACGCCGATCGCGATGGAGGAGGGGCTTCGGTTCGCGATTCGTGAGGGTGGCCGCACGGTGGGCGCCGGCGTCGTGACCAAGATCCTGGAATAAGAGGGGCACCGATCCCATGCGAGACGCCGTGATCCTCGCTTGCACCGAGTGCAAGCAGCGGAACTACCATACCGATAAAAACAAGAAGCGCACGACCGGCAAACTCGAAAAGAAGAAATACTGCCGGTTCTGCAACCGCCACACGCTCCACAAAGAGACGAAGTAGGCGGTTTCCGACGCGTGCAAGAAGTGCAGGCCAGTAGCTCGAACTGGTAGAGCACCGGACTCCAAATCCGGGGGTTGGGGGTTCGAATCCCTCCTGGCCTGCCACCTTTTTTCTGGGGCCTCGGATGATCGAACAGCTCAAGGTGTTTCTCCGGGAGGCAAAGGTCGAGCTCAAGAAGGTGACCTGGCCGGACCGGAAGATCACCACGGCCTCCACCGTGGTGGTCCTGGTGGTCACGTTCGTGGTCGGGATCTATCTCGGGGTGGTGGACGCCCTGTTAAACCAGTTGTTCCGGCTCGTGTTGAGCTAGATCCCTTCTGGACGCCGGCCCCTCCGGCGCCGGTTGCTCCCCTTCCTTCCTTTCCCCCACTTTCACACCGCATCGCGAAGGCGTGAGGAAATGGCCAAGCAGTGGTTTGTCGTGCAAACCTATTCCGGTTACGAAAACCGTGTGAAGGCGGCGCTCGAGCAGCGGATCCGCGAGCACGGCATGGAGGACCGGTTTGGCCAGATTCTCGTGCCCTCGGAGAAGGTGGTGGAGGTGGTGAAGGGGGAGAAGCGCACCACCTCTCGGAAGTTCTTCCCGGGATACATCTTGGTGCAGATGGAGATGGACACCGACACCTGGTACCTCGTGAAGAACACCCCGAAGGTGTCCGGGTTCGTGGGCGGGGGGGTGAAGCCCACCCCGATCTCCGACGAGGAGGTCGAGAAGATCATCGGCCAGATGGAGGAGGGCCGGGCCCACCCGAAGCCCAAGTACGAGTTCAGCCGCGGCGAGCAGGTCAAGGTGATCGACGGCCCGTTCTCGAACTTCACCGGCGTGGTGGAGGACGTAAACCCCGACAAAGGGAAACTCCGGGTCCTCGTGAGCATCTTCGGCCGTTCGACCCCGGTGGAACTGGAGTTCTTCCAGGTGGAGAAGACCTGAGGGAGGCCCGCCCCGCGGCGGGCCGCTAGGCGGGGACCGTTGGGGTCCCCCCACACCTCTGGAAAGGAGCATCCGTCATGGCGAAGAAGGTCGCAGCGGTCATCAAGCTGCAGATCCCGGCGGGCCAAGCGAACCCGTCCCCTCCGGTGGGGCCGGCGCTGGGCCAGCATGGGGTCAACATCATGGAGTTCTGCAAGGCGTTCAACGCCAAGACGAAGGACGGCAACGGCATCATCACGCCCGTGGAGATCACGGTTTATGCCGACCGCTCGTTCACCTTCGTCACGAAGACCCCTCCGGCCGCCGTGCTCCTGAAGATGGCGGCGGGCATCGAGAAGGGCTCCGGGGAACCGAACAAAAAGAAGGTGGGTAAGGTCACCCGGGAGCAGGTCCGCAAGATCGCGGAGCAGAAGATGCCCGATCTGAACACCACCGACATCGAGGCGGCGATCCGCACCATCGAGGGGGCGGCGCGCAGCATGGGCCTCGAGGTCGTGGACTAGGCGGCGGAGGGAGCGGACGATGGCGCGCAAAGGAAAGAAGTACTTGGAGGCCCGGTCCAAGGTGGACCGGCTGAAGCTCTACGATCTCGACGAGGCCCTGGCGCTGCTGCCCCAGATCTCCTACGCCAGCTTCGACGAGAGCGTCGACCTGGCCGTGCGCCTGGGGGTGAACCCGGCCCACGCCGACCAGATGGTGCGGGGCACGGTGGTGCTGCCCCACGGAACCGGCAAGGGCGTGCGGGTGCTGGTGTTCGCCAAGGGCGACAAGGCCAAGGAGGCCGAGGAGGCCGGCGCCGACTTCGTGGGCGCCGAGGATCTGGCCGAGAAGATCCAGGAGGGGTGGCTCGAGTTCGACAAGGCCGTGGCCACGCCCGACATGATGGGGGTGGTGGGCCGCCTGGGCCGGATTCTGGGGCCCCGGGGCCTCATGCCCAACCCGAAGAGCGGCACCGTGACCTTCGACGTGGCCCAGGCCGTGAAGGAACTCAAGGCGGGCCGGGTCGAGTACCGGGTGGACAAATACGGAAACGTCCACGTGCCGGTGGGCCGCAAGTCGTTCTCCCCCGAGCAGCTCAAGGAGAACGTGGCCGCCGTGATCGAGAGCCTGGTCCGGGCCAAGCCCGCCTCGGCCAAGGGGGCCTACATCCGGGGGGTGGCGATCGCCACCACCATGAGCCCCGGGATCAAGCTCGACCCGGTGCAGTTCCGGGCGTAAGCACTGCTGTCCAAAAACGAATAACAGAGGTCCCGGGAAGTGCCCGGAGAGGGCCTTCTGCCGCGGTTTGGGGCGGTCATCCTACACCGCCGTGCGATTCAGCTGTCCAACATCGAACCCCGGCAGCGTGAGCTGGGGGT
>NZ_BAAHFQ010000266.1:0-2598 GCF_054681715.1 Deferrisoma sp. | reverse complement strand
GCGGCGAGGCCCGAGCCGAGGGCTGCCAGGAATCTACGGCGGGAGTGGGGGGTTGGCTTGGTCTTCACGGCCCACCTCCTTTGGCGAAGGGTTACGGGCTCACGAGCCCGGCGTCGATGAGGTCCTGGAAGAAGGCGCCCGCGTTGCGAAGCGCGTCGAACACGAGGGAACTCGACATGGTGGCGCCGCTCACGGCGTCCACCGAGGGGTCGAACATCCGGGGCCGAAACGCGTTGAATCCCCGGAGCCGGGCCCGGAGAAAGGCCAGGTCCTCCTCCGAGATCTCCTGGTTCCCGTAGCGGCTGATCCGGAGTTTCACGATGTCGACCACCTCACCATACCGGTCGAACACGGCCACGAAGTGCAGCGCGTGGCAGATGTCGCACACCGGGGCCACCGAGAACACCCGGGCAAAGTAGGGCCCCCCCGGTGCCTCGACCCGCCAGGCCCGGCCGGTATGGGGGAGATCCAGCGCCTCGACCCGCGCCTTCCGCCCCCGGAACGCCGGCGCCTCGAGGATGCGGCGCACCACCTCGTCCTCCGGCATCTGGAGCACCGGGGGTTTGCGCACCACCTGGAACGCGGAGGCCTCCTCCGCGAGCCCCTTGAAGAGCGAGGGATCCAGGTTGCGGTAGCGCTTCATGTCGTAGAACGGGAGCATCGGGGTCGTGATGGCCCCCAGGTGGGTCGTGGCTACGATCCACCGGCCATCGCGCCGGACACAGAGCACCGTGTAGGGCGTGCCCCCGGGGTTTCCAAAGGCGTGATAGGCGAGGAACTCGGGATCCGGGATCAGGGGAAACGACAGGCCGTACCTCCCCCGGAACGCCGCCACCTCGTCGGCCGTGTTGCCCTCGGCCACGCCGAGGATCTTGGCTTTCCCTGCGAGTTCCTCGTCGGCGGCGATGAGGGCCGTGAGTTCCGCCATGACCGGGGCCTGGGCCATGCACGACTGGCAATGGACGTTGAAGAACTCCACCAGCAGGATCTCGCCCGGGACGTCCTCCGTGCTGGCGTCGGGCGACGAGAGCCCGAGGTACGCGCGATCCGGTTCGGGTAGGTTCGCCCAGGCGAGCCGGGGCAGGGGGTTGCCCACCCCCAAGGGATGGGACTCCGCGTCGGTGAGCCGGGGCGCGGCCGAGGCGGAGGCGGCGAGGAAGACGGCGGCGAGGCCGAGGCCGAGAAGCCGGAACCGGTGGGAATTCCCCATGATGTGCCCCCAAACAAGATCAAACAACGTATGAAAAGAACGACGGCACGAAGTCTAGCCGCAGGCACTGTGGTGTCAAGGGGGTGAGGCCCAAAAAATCGCTTGGGAGCGGATCAGGACCGTACGATGGTCTGGAGGAGGGTCAACAGGTCTCGGGTTTGGAAGGGTTTGCGGAGCGGTTTGGGAAAACCGAGTTTGTGAATCTCGTCTTCGCGGTTTTCGGCGTACCCGCTGATGAACCGGATGGGAAGTCCCGGGTCGAGGTCCCGCAGCTTCACGGCCAGGGCCACGCCGTCCATGCCCGGCATGCGCACGTCCACGAGGGCGGCCCGGAAGGTTCGGTCGCCCCGTTCGACCACCCGAAGGGCCTCCTCGGCGCTCCGGGCGGCCCGTACCCGGTAGCCGGCGTCCCGGAGCACCCGGGCCAGGGTCGCGAGCACCACGGGGTCGTCGTCCACCACCAGGATGTCGCCCGCACCGGCGGGCGGCTCCCCCTGGGCCGCGGCCTCCGGCGCCGCCCCTTCGGCGAAGGGGAAGGTCACCTCGAACCGGGCCCCTCCCCCCGGAGGGCTGACGAGCCGCACGGCCCCCCCGTGGCGCTCGGCGATCCCGTACACGATGGCGAGCCCCAGTCCGGTGCCCTTGCCGGGTTCCTTGGTCGTGAAGAAGGGGTCGAAGATCCGCTCGGCCAGGTCCTCCGGGATGCCCGGGCCGGTGTCCTGGACCGCCAGCACGGCGGCCCGGGCATCCGGGGAGCGGAAGGTCTCGACGGTCAGCACGCCCCCGGAGTCCATGGCGTCCACCGCGTTCAGGACGAGGTTCAAGACGACCTGCTGCACCTGGGTGGGGTCGGCCCGGACCGGCTCGAGGCCGTCGTCCGGGAGCCAACGCAGCTCGGTGCCCTTGAGGCTCGGTCTCACCAGGCCGAGCGCCCGCTCCACCTCGGTGTTCAGGTCCACCGGCCGCGGTTCGAACTCCCCGGCTCGGCTGAAGGCGAGGAGCTGGCGCACCAAGCCGGCGGCCCGGTCGGCGCCGGTCTTCACGGTGGCCAGGTACCGAAGCGCCTTGGGATCCTCGATGCGCCGCTCCATCATCTCGAGCGACGGCACCATGGCCCCGAGGATGTTGTTGAAGTCGTGGGCCACCCCAGCCGCGAGCCGGCCCACGCTCTCCATCCGCTGGGCGTGCTGGAGCTGCCGTTCCAAGGTGCGCCGCTCGGTGATGTCCTGCACCACCACCACGGCGTGACCCTTTCCCGCGGGAGCCCTTTGGACCAGGTAGTCGCGGCCGCCCAGCCGGAGCTCGAGTTCGCCGCCCTCGGGCGGCGGTTCCGCCCGGCCCAGGACCCGGGCGCAGCGCATGCCCTCCACCGGCCCGAACCGGCGGTG
>NZ_BAAHFQ010000265.1:0-2602 GCF_054681715.1 Deferrisoma sp. | reverse complement strand
CTGTTCGTCGGCCCGTGGGTTCGTTCCACGCTTCCTCCGGACGCTCGGTCGCCCTCACGCCCTTGCGCTTCCCTTCCCTCGTCGTGACCTACTCGGGGGAGGACTTTCACCTCCAAGCCAGTGCCCATGCCGGGCGTACAGCAAAACCGGGCCGCCCCTGCGGAGCGGCCCGGTACGCGTTTGGGGTTGGCTTCCCAGCCTCCTAGCCGCCTAGCCGCCTAGCCCATCAGGTACTCGTGGATCGCGTCGGCCGCTTTCCGGCCGGCGCCCATGGCCAGGATCACCGTGGCCGCACCGGTCACCACGTCGCCGCCCGCGTACACCCCGGGCATGGTGGTGGCGCCGGTGGCCTCGTCGGCCTGGATGGTGCCCCACCGGGAGGTCTGGATGGCCGGGGTGGTCGAGGGGATCAGGGGGTTCGGAGCGTTCCCGATGGCCACCACCACGGCGTCCACCTCGAGCTCAAACTCGGAGTCCGGGATCGGCACCGGCCGGCGGCGGCCCGACTCGTCGGGCTCCCCGAGCTCCATGCGCACGCACTCCAGGGCCCGAACCCAGCCGTTCTCGTCGCCGATCACCCTCTTCGGATTCGTCAGGAGCTGGAACTCCACCCCCTCTTCCTCGGCGTGGTGGATCTCCTCGATCCGGGCCGGCATCTCGTCGCGGCTCCGGCGGTACACAATGATGGACCGGTCGGCCCCGAGCCGCAGCGCCGTGCGCGCCGCGTCCATGGCCACGTTGCCGCCGCCCAGGATCGCGACCCGCTTCGCCCGGGCGATGGGGGTGTCGTACTCGGGAAAGAGGTAGGCCTTCATCAGGTTCGACCGCGTGAGGTACTCGTTGGCCGAGTAGACGCCGTTCAAGTTCTCGCCGGGGATGCCCATGAACTTGGGCAGCCCTGCGCCGGCGCCCACGAACACGGCGTCGAACCCGTCCTCCTTGATGAGCTCCTCGACGGTGCGCATCTTGCCCACCACGAAGTTCGTGACGATCTTCACCCCCATCTTCTGGAGATAGTCCACCTCGGCCTGGACGATGGCCTTGGGGAGCCGGAACTCCGGGATCCCATACACCAGCACCCCGCCCGGCTTGTGGAGCGCCTCGAACACCGTGACGTCGTGCCCCTTTCGGATGAGGTCGCCGGCCACCGTGAGCCCGGCCGGGCCGGAGCCCACCACGGCCACCTTCTTCCCGGTTTTCGGCGGCAGTTCCGGGATCTTGACGGCGCCCTGGGCCCGCTCCCAGTCGGCCGCAAACCTCTCCAGTCGGCCGATGGCCACGGGGTCACCCTTCTTGCCCAGGATGCAGTAGGCCTCGCACTGGTTTTCCTGGGGACACACCCGGCCGCACACGGCCGGCAGGCTGTTCTTCTCTTTCAGGATGTCGACGGCCCGCTGGAAATTGCCCGCCTCGATCTCGGCGATGAAATCCGGGATGAACACCTCCACCGGGCAGCCCTTGCGGCAGGCGGGCTTCTTGCACTTCAGGCACCGCGACGCCTCCAGTTGGGCCATCTCGGGGGTGTAGCCCAGGGGGACCTCGTCGAAATTCCGTGCCCGCACCTTCGGGTCTTGCTCGGGCATCGGGGTGCGGGGGGGACGCTCTTTCTTCGCCATGGCTCCATGACCTCCGTCAGGGGGCGTTCCGCCCCCGGTTTGTCTGGATGGGTTACCGAACCGCCGGACCTCAGCCGTGACACTGGTGGCCGGCGTGCTGCTCCGACCAGATCTGCATGGCCCGGCGTTCGTCCTCCACGTACATCCGAAGCCGCTTCGCCAGCTCGTCGAAATCCACCTGGTGGCCGTCGAACTCGGGCCCGTCCACGCAGGCGAACTTGGTCTCGCCGCCCACGGTGACCCGGCAGGCCCCGCACATCCCCGTGGCGTCGACCATGATGGGATTGAGGCTCACTACGGTGTGGACCCCGTAGGGCTCGGTGACCCGGCAGCAGGCCCGCATCATGGGCACGGGGCCGATCGCCACCACGAGGGAGACGTTTTCCTTGCCCTCCCGCTCGATCACCTGCTTTAGGACGTCGGTCACGAACCCGTGATGGCCGTAGGACCCGTCGTCGGTGGCCACGAGGAGCTCGTCGCTCGCCCGCCGCATCTCGTCCTCCATGATGAGGAGCTCCTTGGTGCGGGCCCCGATGATGGAGACGACGCGGTTCCCCGCCTCCTTGAGGGCGCAGGCGATGGGATGGACCGGCGCCACCCCGATGCCGCCGCCCACGCACACGGTGACCCCGTCGAACCTCTCGATGTGGGTGGGCTTGCCCATGGGCCCGGCCAGGTCGAGGAGGGCGTCCCCGGCCTTCAGGGTGCCCAGTTCGCTCGTGGTCTTGCCCACGGCCTGGAACACCAGGGTGATCGTGCCCGCCTCGGGATCCTTGTCGGCCACGGTCAGGGGGATCCGCTCCCCCTTCTCGTGGATCCTGAGGATCACGAAGTTGCCGGCCCGGTGCTTCCGGGCGATCTCGGGGGCCTGGATCACCATGCGGTGCACCGTGGGTGCCAGGGTCTGCTTTTCCACGATGGTAAACAAGCCTCTTCCTCCCGCCGAAAAACACGGCTTCTGCCAGGGTTGCGAAAGTTCCCGCGCG
>NZ_BAAHFQ010000264.1:0-2614 GCF_054681715.1 Deferrisoma sp. | reverse complement strand
TGCGCCCGCCTGCCTCGGGTTCATCACGCTCTTTTTCGGGATCGGCCAGGCCCTGGGGCCGGCCGTGGGCGGCGCCCTGGCCGACCGCACCGGGAGTTTCGTGGCCGCGTTTGCCCTGGCGGCGGGCGTGTCCCTTCTGGGGGCCGCGCTCTCCCTGCGGCTTCCCCGGGCCGGGGGTGCGGGCCCATGAACGCAGCCGACCGCCCCGGCCGGCTGCCCCTGGGGCCGGTCTTGATCCTCCTGGGGCTGTCCCTGCTCTGGGGCGGCAACATGGCCGCGATCAAGATCGCGGCCCGGGACGTGGCCCCGGTGTTCCAGGCCGGGGTGCGCTCGGCCGTGGCGGCCGGGTGCCTGTGGGTGTGGATGCGGGTGGTGGGACTCCCGGTGTTCCCGAGCCGGGCCGCCCTGGGCCACGGCGTGGTGGTGGGGGCCTTGTTCGGCCTGGAGTTCGGGGCGATCTACCTGGGACTCAACTACACCTTTGCCTCCCGGGCCTACGTGTTCCTCTACACGCAGCCGTTCTTCACGGCCCTGGGCGCCCATTTCTGGCTCGGAAACGACCCCATGGACCGGCGGAAGGCCCTGGGCCTCGTCCTCGCGTTCGCCGGGGTCGTGGTGCTGTTCGGGAAGGACTGGGGCGAGGTGACCCTGCGGACCCTGCCGGGGGACCTCCTGCTGCTCTCGGCCGGGGCGCTGTGGGCCGCCACGACGCTCTACATCAAGCGGTATCTGACCGCGGTGGCGGTGCCGCTGCAGACCCTGTTCTACCAGGTCGGGTTCTCGGCGCCGCTGCTGTTTCTCCTGAGCGCCCTCCTGGAGCCCGCGCCGGTGCGGGGCGCTTCGCCGGCCGGGTTCCTCGCCCTGGCCTACCAGTGCGTGGTGGTGGCGTTTCTGAGCTATCTCGTCTGGTTCGAGCTCGTGCAGCGGTACCCGGTGAGCCTCCTGGCGGGGTTTACGTTCTTTACCCCGGTGTTCGGGGTGCTCGTGAGCGGGGTGTGGATCCTGCGCGAGCCGATCACGGCCGCCGTGTTCGTGGCCCTGGCCCTCGTGAGCGCCGGCATGGTGCTCGTGAACCGCCCCCGCCGGGCGGCGGACCTGCCGGTTCCGGAGTGAAGCGGGGCGGCTACGCGGCTGGGCGGCCAGGGGCCGAAACCCGTTGGGATTCCAGCGTCACCGCCGCCCCGTCCCGCGGGTCCGAACCCGGCTCTCCGTCACCCCCCGGCCCACGAGAGGCCCCGTTAGAAAGGAGACTGACCATGCGTAGTCGCTGGCCCACCCTGGGCACCGTGCTCAAGATGCATGCGCGCCACCACCCCGACCGGCTCGGGTGCGCCGACAAAAGCCGGAGTTTCACCTTCGGCCAGTGGAACGAGCGGGCTTGCCGGCTCGCGAACGCGCTCGCCGGCGCCGGCGCGGGGTACGGCGAGCGGGTGGCCATGCTGGCCTACAACCGGGTGGAGTGGATGGACCTCTACGCGGCCTGCGCCAAAGGGGGGCAGATCGCGGTGCCCGTGCTCTTCCGGCTCGCGCCGCCCGAGATCGAGCACGTGGTGAACCACTGCGAGGCCCGGGTGTTCCTGGTGGAGGCGCCGTTCGTGGAGGCGGTCGAGGGCCTTCGGGACCGGCTGCCCACGGTCGGCACCTACGTGTACCTGGGCGACGGCCCCGCGCCGGCCGGCTACGTGGGGTACGAGGAGTTCCTGGCGAGGGGCCGGCCGGACGAGCCGGATCGGCTGGTGGACGCGGCCGATCCCTGGACCATCCTCTACACCTCGGGCACCACCGGAACGCCCAAGGGCGTGGTCCGGTCCCACGAAAGCTACGTGGCCCACTACCTCCTGAACAACGTGAACACCGGGGTGCGGCCCGACGACAAGCCCCTTCTCGTGATGCCGCTGGCCCACGTGAACTCCATCTACTACTCGTTTTGCTACACCTACGTGGGGGCGCCGGTGGTCGTGTACAACGAACGGAGCTTCGACCCCGAGGATCTCCTGCGCACCATCGCGGCCCACGGCGTCACCTTCACCTCGCTGGTGCCCACCCACTACGTGATGATCCTCGATCTCCCCGAGGCGGTGAGGTCCCGGTACGACGTGGGCTCCATCCGCCAACTCCTGGTCTCCTCGGCCCCCGCCCGCCGGGAGCTCAAGCTCGCCATGCTCGAGTACTTCCGGGGCGTGGAACTCTGGGAGGCGTACGGGTCCACGGAAACGGGGCTCGTGACCCTGCTCCGGCCCGAGGAGCAGTTCGAGAAACTCGGGTCGGTGGGCCGGGAGATCTACGGCATCGACGAGATCCGGCTCCTGGACGACGAGGGGAACGAGGTGCCGCCGGGCGAGGTGGGGGAGCTCTGGGCCCGCACGCCCCACATGTTCACCGAGTACTGGAAGGACCCCGAGCGCACCCGCAACGCCTTCCGGGGCCCGTGGTTCAGCGCGGGCGACATGGCCCGCCGGGACGAGGACGGCTACTACTACCTGGTGGACCGGAAGGCCAACATGATCATCACGGGCGGGGAGAACGTGTACCCGTCGGAGGTCGAGGCCGTGGTGGCCCAACACCCGGCCGTGCGGGACGTGGCCGTGATCGGGGTGCCCGACCCCAAATGGGG
>NZ_BAAHFQ010000263.1:0-2619 GCF_054681715.1 Deferrisoma sp. | reverse complement strand
TCTCCTGGTAGTAGGCCTCGAGGCTCTTGGGCGGGTCGAGGTGGGCCACGAACCGCACGTTGGGCTTGTCGATGCCCATGCCGAAGGCCACCGTGGCCACCACCACGACCCCCTCGTCCTTGAGGAACCGGTCCTGGTGGGTCTCGCGGTCGGCCGGGTCGAGGCCGGCGTGGTAGGGAAGCGCATCCCACCCCCGCTCCCGGAGCCAGGCGGCCGTCTCCTCCACCCGCCTTCTCGTGAGGCAGTACACGATGCCCGCTTCGCCCCGGTGCCCCGCGAGGAACCGCAGGAGCTGCTCCCGGGGCCGGTCCTTGGCCACCACCCGGTACCGGATGTTGGGCCGGTCGAATCCCGAGACGAACCGCTTGGCGCCTCCGAGCCCGAGCCTCTCCACGATGTCGGCCCGGGTGGGCTCGTCGGCCGTCGCCGTGAGCGCCACCCGGGGCACCCCGGGAAACCGGTCCGCCAGGACGCCCAGGCCCAGGTACTCGGGCCGGAAATCGTGGCCCCACTGGCTCACGCAGTGGGCCTCGTCGATGGCAAAGAGCGCGATCGGGATCCGGCCGAGGAGCCCGAGGAACCGGTCGGTCAGGAGCCGCTCCGGGGCGGCGTACACGAGGTCGAGCTCCCCCCGGAGAATCGCCCCCTCGGCCCGGCGCGCCTCGGCCGGGGTGAGCCCCGAGTGGAGGGCCGCCGCCCTGACCCCCAGCTGCACTAGGGTGTCCACCTGGTCCTTCATCAGCGCAATGAGGGGCGACACCACCACCCCGGTGCCGGGGCGGACGAGGGCCGGGATCTGGTAGCACAGGCTCTTGCCCGAGCCGGTGGGCATGAGCACCAGGGCGTCGCCCCCGGCGACCACGTGGCGCACCACGGCCTCCTGCTGGCCCCGGAACGAGGGGTAGCCGAAGACCTCCCGGAGCACGAAGAGGGGATCGGGCCGGTTCACGGCAGCACGTCCGGCTCGAAAAAGAGCCAGCGCACCTGGGGGAAGGCCCGCTTGAGGTCGCGCTCGCAGGCGTTGATGGCCTCGACCATGGCCGCGGCCGACCCGGCCGGGGCCATCCGGGCCTTCACGGCCACCATGACGTCGGGCCCCAGTTGCAGGGTGATGAGGTTCAACACGCCGTCCACGGCGGGGTGGGCATCGAGGAACGAGCGGACCCCCCGCTCGAACTCCGGCCCGGCGCTCTCCCCGATCAAAAGCCCCTTGACCTCCACGGCCACGGCCAGGGCGATGAGGACGAGGAGCACCCCCACCCCCACGCTGCCCCAGGCGTCCCAGGCCGGGTTTCCGGTGACCACGGCGAGCCCCACGGCTGCGAGCGCGATGGAAAGGCCCAGCAGGGCCCCCAGGTCCTCGCCCACCACCACGAGGAGTTCGCTTCGGCGGCTCTCCCGAAACCACCGCCAAAGGGTCCGGCCCCGCCGGGCGTCCCGGGTCTCCCGCAGGGCGCCGGTGAGCGAGAGTCCCTCGAGCACGAGGCCCAGGACGAGCACCACCACGGCGATCCAGGGCCGGTCGAGCCCGTGGCCGTCGCCGGCCGGCTGGCCCAGCTTGTGGAGCCCTTCGTAGACGGAGAAGAGCCCTCCCATGCTGAACAGCATGAGCGCCACCACGAACGACCAGAAATAGAGGGCCTTCCCGTGCCCCAGGGGATGGTCGGCGTCGGGCGGCCGTCGGGCCCGGGCGAGCCCAAGGAACAAAAGGCCCTGGTTCGCGCAGTCCGCCAGGGAGTGGACCCCCTCGGCCAGCATGGCCCCCGAGCCCGTGAGGCCGGCCGCGGCGAACTTGGCCGCCGCGATGCCCAGATTTGCGCCCAGGGCGTAGAGGATCGCGCGCACGCTTCCGGAATGGGGCATGAGGTCGGCCTCCGGTCGTCGGTCTCGTGTCGGGACTCGGGGGACAGCCGACAGGGGACGGGGTTTTTTGACACCTGCCCTCACACCCCCCGGACCCGGTCGGGCCAGAGGATGCGGTGGAGCTGCACCTGGAGGCGGGCGTCGAGGCGGTCGGCCAGGAGCCACGCGGCCAGGTCCGCCGGGTCGAGGGCGCCCCAGACCGGGGAGAAACTCACCCGGATCCGGCCGAAGGCGTTCCGCCGGCCCAGTTCCTCCACGGCCCAGGCGTAGTCGGCCCGGTCCCGGCACACCACCTTGAGCTCGTCCCGGGGCCCGAGCCGCTCCAGGTTCTCCCACCGGTTCCGGTGGGCCACGCCCGAGCCGGGGGTCTTGACGTCCATCACGATGTGGACCCCCCGGGGCACGGGGTCGAGGGGGAGGCTCCCGTTCGTCTCCAGGAGCACCCGGCGGCCGGTCTCCAGGAGGGCCTCCAGCAGGGCCGGGGTTCCGGGTTGGGCCAGGGGCTCCCCGCCGGTCACCTCCACGGTGCCCTGGCCCTCCCGGGCCACGGCCCGGAGGACCTCGTCGAGGCTTTGCTCCTCGCCCCCCTCCCAGGCGTAGACCGTGTCGCAGTAGGTGCACCGGAGGTTGCAGCCCCCGAGCCGAACGAACGTGCAGGGGTAGCCGGCCCAGTGGGACTCCCCCTGGATGCTCGAGAAGATCTCCACGACCTGCAGGCGCACCGTGTCCATATGGCTTTGCTCCGCTCTCGGGGCT
>NZ_BAAHFQ010000262.1:0-2635 GCF_054681715.1 Deferrisoma sp. | reverse complement strand
CCCCGAGCAGAACGACACCTTCAACGACCACTACCTCGATCTCGACTACGACCTGAGCCGGGTTCTCTTCATCACCACGGCCAACTACCTGCCGAACATCCCGGAACCCCTGCGCGACCGCATGGAGGTGATCCGGATCGCCGGGTACACCGAGCTCGAGAAGCTCGAGATCGCCAAGCGCCACCTGGTGCCGAAGCAGATCGAGGCGAACGGCCTCACACCGGAGCAGATCCGGTTCACGGACGCGGCGCTCCTGGAGATCATCCGGCGCTACACCCGGGAGGCGGGGGTCCGGAACCTGGAGCGCATGATCGCGAAGATCTGCCGCCGGGTGGCCAAGGCCGTCGTGACCGAGGGCCAGACGGCAAAGACCCACCGCATCACCCCGTCGGTGGTGCACCGCTACCTGGGCGCCCCCAAGTACAAGTACGGGGTCAAGGAGGAGAAGAGCGAGGTCGGGTTCGCCACGGGGTTGGCCTGGACCGAGACCGGCGGCGAACTCCTGGGGATCGAGGTGGCCCTCGTGCCCGGCAAGGGCAACCTCACGATCACCGGGAAGCTCGGGGACGTGATGATGGAGTCGGCCCGGGCCGCCGTGACCTATGTGCGGAGCCGGGCTCTGAAGCTGGGGGTGGAGCGGGACTTCTACCAGAAGCTCGACATCCACATCCACGTGCCCGAGGGCGCGATCCCCAAGGACGGCCCCTCGGCCGGCATTACCATGGCCACGGCGCTCACCTCGGCCCTCACCGGCATCCCGGTGCGGCGCGACGTGGCCATGACCGGCGAGATCACGCTGAGGGGCAAGGTGCTCCCCGTGGGCGGGATCAAGGAGAAGCTCCTGGCGGCCCACCGGGGCCACCTGACGACCGTGCTCCTACCCCGGGAGAACGAAAAGGACGTGGCCGACCTGGATCTGCCCCGCAACGTGCTGAACGACCTCCAGCTCGAATACGTGGACCACATGGACCAGGTGCTGGAGCGGGCCCTCGAGACGGCCGAACCCCAGGCCATCCTCTCCGGTCCGGCCGGCCATGTGCGCACGGTGGAGGAGATCCTGGGACTGCCGCCCGCGCCCCGGCCGGCGGTGGAGGACGAAGGCCCCCGGGCGCTCCAGTAGCCCACAAAACACGCTTGACACCCGAGGGCGCGGCCTGTTATAACCCGCGCCTGTTCCCGGAACCCCTGACCAAGGAGGAAGGCCGTGACCAAGGCGGAACTGATCGAGGCCATGGCGGAGAAGGCCAACACGTCCAAGGCGGCGGCAAAGCGGTTCCTCGACGCGTTCACGGCGACGGTCACCGACGCCTTGAAGAAGGGCGACAAGGTGACCCTGGTCGGGTTCGGGACGTTCAGCGTGTCGGAGCGCAAGGCCCGCACGGGCCGGAATCCCCGGACCGGCGAGACCATCCAGATCGCCGGCGGGAAGAGCCCCAAGTTCAAGCCGGGCAAGGCGCTCAAGGACACCGTCGCCTAGCTCGATCGGTTTTTCAGGCGGATAGCTCAGTTGGTGAGAGCGCCGGCCTTACAAGCCGGAGGTCGCAGGTTCGACTCCTGTTCCGCCTACCAGCCGCAACCCAACACAGCCCGTTTGCGGGGGCGTAGTTCAGTCGGTTAGAACGCCGGCCTGTCACGCCGGAGGTCGCGAGTTCGAGTCTCGTCGCTCCCGCCATCTTTTCGAAAAGGGCCGCCCGATCGCGGGCGGCCCTTTTCCTTTCCCCTCCCCAAAGGCCCCTTGCCCCTCCGGCCCGAAGCCTTAGATTACGCCGCGTTCGACGCCTTCCCCACCGAACCCGTCCGGCGACTCGGAGGAGGACCCCATGGCCATTCGGATCGGGATCTCCGGATTCGGAAGGATCGGCCGCAACCTCGTGCGCATCGGGTACAAGGACCCCGAGCTCCAGTTCGTGGCCGCCACCGACATCGCCGACATCGAAAGCCTCGCCTACCTCCTACGGTGCAGCACCATCGAGGGCCGCCTCCCGGACCCCGTCCGGGTCGAGGGAAACCATATCGTCGTGGGCCCCCAGCGCATCCGGTACATCCGGGAGTCGACCCCCGGCTCGGTTCCCTGGGACGTGCTGGGCGTCGACGTGGTGATGGAGTGTACCGGCCGGTTCCGCCGCCGGGTGGACCTGGAACGCCACCTCAGGGCCGGAGCGCCCCGGGTGCTCCTGTCCACCCCGGCCCTGGACCCGATCGATCGCACGGTGATCAACGGTGTAAACGACCACGAACTGCGGGCCGACGACCGCATCGTGTCCAACGGCTCGAGTTCGAGCCACGCCCTGGGGCTCGGCCTGCGGGTTCTCTTGGAGGGCCCGGGGGTCGAGTGGGCCACCATGACGACGGTGCACGCCGTGACCGGGGATCAGCAACTCAGCGACACGGCCCAGCCGGGTCCCCGGTGGAGCCGCAGCGCGGCGAAAAACATCATTCCCAACCGGTCCTGGGCTCCCGAGGCGGTGGCGGCGCTCCTCCCCGAACTCGAGGGCCGCCTCGAGGGGTTCGCCCTCAACGTGCCGGTGCTCGCCGGCTCGTGCCTCGACCTGGTGGTGCGGCTTCGGTCCCCGGCGGGAGCGGACGGGGTGCGACGGTTGTTCCGGGAGGCCGCCGCCGGCCCCTACCGGGGCCT
>NZ_BAAHFQ010000261.1:0-2650 GCF_054681715.1 Deferrisoma sp. | reverse complement strand
GAGGCTCCCCTCGCCCGACACCGGGCCGAGCCGGATCCCCTCCGGGACCCGATCCCCGAGCCACGCCGGATCCCACGCCTCCAGGCGCCAGGCGAGCTCGAACCCGGCGCCGAGGTCGGCCGCCAGGGCGGCCCGAAGCGCGTCCCCGAACCCCCGGGCCGTGGCCCGGATCCCCCGCCCCCTCCAGCTCCCGGTCACGGCCACCGGCCCGGGCCTCACCCCGGCCAGATCCAACCCGTCCACCGTGGCCTCCAGATGGAGGTCAAGCCCCCGGTACGGCCCGACCGCCTCCAGCGTTCCCCGGGCACGGCCCAACCCGGCCCAGGCGGGAACCGCCACCCCGGCGTCGGCCAGGAGGGCCCCCAGGGCGAGTCCTTGAAAGCGGGCCCGACCCCGCATCTTCTCCCGGTCCCCTTCGGCCTCCCCCGTGGCCCGCGCGCCGTACCCCTGGGCCTCGAGCCGGGAAACCCTCCACGCCCCCCGCTCCGCCCGGAACGCCGCCGAGACGCGCTCCGCCCCGTAGCCGGCCACCGACACCCCCCGGGCGGACAGATGCCCCTGCGCCATCGGCCGGGCCAGGGTCCCCTCCACCCGGACCTCGCCCTCGGCGGCGCCCCCCAGGGCGACCGGCAGCCCGAACCCCAGCCTCCCCGCCACGGAAGCGGCTGCGGCCAGGTCTAGGCTTCGGAGTTCCAGCCCGAGGTCGAGGCCCCGGCCCGGCTTCCACCCGAGGGCCCCCCGCATCTCGGCCCGGCCCCACCCCGCGTCCCACGCGCCTCCCTCGATCCGGAGCCCGCCGTAGTCGAGCCGGACCCTTGCGCCGACCCGGCCCAGGTCCTGTCCCCGGTACGCCGCCCGGGCGTCCACGTCGTACACGAAGGTGAGGTCCCGGAACGGGCCCTCCACCCGGCCCCGGGCCCTCCCGGCGGCCCCGAGATCGGGCGGGGCCCACCGGCCGGCCACGGCCAGGTCGGAAAACGCGAGATCCGTCTCGAGCCACATCCCCTCCCGGTACGCGATCCGCCCGTTTCCCAACCCGATCCGGGCGGTTCCCGCCTCGATCCGGCCCGAGGCGATTCGCAAATCCTCGGTGCCCACGGTGCCCTCGGCCACCACCCGGGCCCGCCCCAGGCCGTACACGGGCGTCTCCCCCGGGTGGACCGTCACGTCCAGGTCCTCCACCACGCAGTCCACCCCGAACCCGAGCCCCAGGGGGGCCAAGGGCCCCTTGGCCCGAAACGCGCCCGACGCCCGAAGCCCCACGGGAAACCATCGGGACGAGAAAAGACCCATAAACGGCCGAAGATCGAATCCCCGGGCCGTGCCCTGGGCCTGGAGCTCGAGTCCGCCCCCGGCCCGGACGAGGCGGGCCGAAAGACCTTCCACCCCGCCCACCGAGCTTGCGATCGAAAGGTCCGCTAGCCCCACGCCCCCCGGTCGGGCCTCCCACCGGCCCCGGGCGGCCAGCCGCTCCACGGCCCCGAACCGCCCGTCCCGAAGCGCCAGCTCTCCCTCGGCCCGCGGGGCACGCACGCTCCCGGTCACCCGTCCGGCCAGCTCCAACACCCCGTCCCAGGGAAGGAACCGGCCGAGGCCCGCCGCCCGAAGCCACGCCTCCGGGATCTCCCCCGGCCGGGCCTCGAGCCGCACCCCCAGGTCGAGGCGGTCCCCCGAGGCCCAGGTGCCGTCGATCGTGAACGCGCCCCCGGGGAACCCGAGCGCCAACTCCTCGACCCGCAGGGCGCCCAACCGCCGGGCGCCCCGGAACCGCCCCTCGAACCGGGCGGCTTCCCCGGCCCAGGAGAACGTTCCCCCGATCCGGGCCTCCCCCCGGTCTTCCCTCCACGTGGCATCGGCGCCGTCCACCTCGAGCCGCATGCCCGCAGCCGGGTCCTCCCAACGAAGGCTCCCGTCCGCGATCTCCAGCGTCTCCACGGACACCAGGGGGGGCGTGCGGTGGCCCGCGGCCCGGGCACCTCCTCCCGGCGGCCCGGACCTCGTGGCCCGCACGGCCACCCGGGGGCCCACGAGACGGGCCGAGACCCGCGGCCGGCCCAAAAGCCACCGGCCCGGGTGGAGGCGGACCTCCCCCTCGTCCAGGTCCACGGCCCAGGCGTCCCCGGCCGCGTGAAGCCCCTCGACCCGCAGGCGGACCCGCCAGGGATCGAAATCCAGGGCCTTCACCTCCAGGGTTCCCCCGGCGGCCCGCACCCGCGCCTGCACCCACGCCACGGCCGCCCGTTCCACGGCCGGCAGGCCCAGGGCCCAGCCCCCCACGACCAGCGCGCCCAAAAAGGTGCCGAAAATCCAAAGGAAGCGCCGCACCCGCACCTCTCAAACGGTTTCGCGCGTTACTAAGACCAACGAAAGTATTGTCAGATCCCCGGCGTCGCTACGGAAACCCGCGGGTGGGGGGCTGGTGGAGAGCCGGGTGCGGCCGGCTCACGCTGCATCCGGCACTCAGCCCGGCGGCTCCATGAACGGCGGAAACGCAAACGTTGGCAAGCCATCGGTGGGCTCATGGCGAGGGAGACATCGGCTGAGTGCCGGATGCAGCGACTGTAGGAGCCACGCCCGGCGCTCCACCAGGCCCCTTGCCGGGCCGAATCAGGAAACGGTAGTTTTGAACGCAACTTGGTATGAGACTTCG
>NZ_BAAHFQ010000260.1:0-2694 GCF_054681715.1 Deferrisoma sp. | reverse complement strand
CTAGAATTCCTGAGCGGTTCCGCCCATCCGGCTGAGTGCCGGATGCAGCGTAAGCCGGATGCCGCACTCACGCACGGCCGGAAGCAGGCCCCATGCCCTCGCGAGCTCCTTGCGCGCCTCTATTGGCGCCGGGTTAATAGCTTTCCAGCCTCCTAGCTTCCCAGCCCTCGTCGCTTTCCTTCGCCTCCGGCAGATGCACCAGGAACGTGCTGCCGCTCCCCGGCTGGCTCCGGACCTCGATCCGCCCGCCGTGGACCTCGGCGATCCACCGGCAGATCGCAAGCCCCAGGCCGCTTCCGCCCTGGGCCCGGGAGCGGTGCTTGTCGACCCGGTAGAACCGCTCGAAGATCTTTTCGTGGTGCTCCGGGGGAATCCCGATTCCGGTGTCCTTGACGGCGATCCGCACCCATCCCGGAGCGGAGCGGGCGTGGCTCAGGAAGATCTGCCCCCCTTCCGGGGTGTACTTGATCGCGTTGTCGAGGAGGTTCCACACGAGTTGGCGAAGCCGTAGGGGATCGGCCTCCACCCAGACCCGGGGCCCCCCCGCCCAGTGGAATGCCAGGCCCTTGGCCTCGGCGAGCGGCGCGGCCCGGCCGGCCAGGTCCTCGAGCACCTCGTCCAGGGCCACCGGGGTCCTTTCCACCGGGGCCTCCCCCAGATCCCCCTTGGCCAGCAGCAGGAGATCCTCCACGATCCGTCCCATGCGGTGGATCTCCTCGAGGCTCGAGGCGAGAACCCGCTGGTACTCCTCGGGGGAACGGGGCTGGCGCAGGGCCACCTCGGCCTCCCCCCGGAGCACCGTGAGCGGGGTGCGCAGTTCGTGGCTCGCGTCGGCCGTGAACTCCCGCACCCGGCGAAACGCGTCGCCGAGGCGCCGGAGGAGCCCGTTGATGCTCCGGGCGAGCTCCCTCACTTCCTCGGTGCCCTCGGCCTCGGGAACCCGGGCGCCCAGTTGATCCGCGTCCACCTCCCGCACCGCGGCGATGAGCCCCTCCAGGGGCCGAAGCGCCCTGGCGGCGACCATCCAGCCCCCCCAGAGCACGAGGAAGAGGGAGACCGGGATCCCCACCCCCAGGGCCAGAAGCACCTCCCGGAGGGTCGTGACCACCGCCTCCAGGCTCGTGGCCACCTGCACGACGTTTCGCACCCGGCCGCGGACGACCACCGGGTAGGTGAGCACCCGCAGGGGCGCCGCCGGGTCGGGCACGGTTTCGTACACCATCTCCCCGTGGAGCGCCCGATGAAGGGTTTCGCGGCTGATGGGAAGGTTCCGGAGGAGCAGGTTCTCGCTGCGGGCCCCCACCTTGCCGGAGGGGTCGAGGACCTGGATGAACTGGCCGGCGGCCGGAACCCCGAAGAACTCCTCCAGGAGACGGGAGAAATTCGTGTACCCCGGCCGCAGGAAGTTCCGGACGCTCGATTCGGCCACGACCTCGGCGAGCGCCAGGAGCTTCTGGTCGACGCCCCGGTAGAGGTTCCGGGCGAGGGCCGCGTAGAACCCCACCCCGAACAGGATGAGCACCGAGGCCAAGAGCCCCCCGTACCACAGGGTGAGGCGTCCGCGGAGCGTGCGGGGGGTCAAGGCTCCTCCCGGAGCACGTACCCCACCCCCCGCACCGTGTGGATCAGCTTGGGCTCGAAGCCCTGGTCCACCTTCTTGCGCAGGTAGTTCACGTACACGTCCACCACGTTGGTGTAGGAGTCGAAGGACTGGTCCCAGACGTGCTCGAGGATCATGGTGCGGGTGAGCACCCGGCCGGCGTTTCGCAGGAAGTATTCGAGAAGCGCGAACTCCTTGGCCGTGAGCTCGATGGATCTGCCGGCCCGGGTCACCCGGCGGGCGGCCGGATCCAGCGTGAGGTCCGCCACCTGGAGTACGGGGGAGGTCTGGGGCGTTCCGCGCCGAAGCAGGGCCCGGATCCGGGCGAGGAGTTCGGCGAACGCGAACGGCTTGGTGAGGTAGTCGTCGGCCCCCAGGTCGAGCCCCTTCACCTTGTCGCTCACCGAGTCCCGGGCCGTCAGCACCAGGATCGGCGTGGCGATCCCCTGGCCCCGGAGCTTCTGGATGAACCGAAACCCGTCGAGCCCCGGCAGCATGAGGTCGAGGACGATGAGGTCGTAGGGGTTGAGTTCGGCGAGCTCGAGGCCCTCTTCGCCGTCGGCCGCCACGTCGACGGCGTAGCGCTCCTCCTCGAGCCCCTTGCGGATGAACGAGGCGACCTTGGCCTCGTCTTCCACCACCAGGATGCGCATCGCGGATCCCTCCCTACGGGTGGTCTGGTGTCGTCGGTCTGCCGGTCACCGGCCCCGCAATCCGTCTGGCCCCGGGGGGCCGCATTCCCGCCCGGCCGGAACCAGTCCCCCACCCGCCCCCGGCAATACTTTTGAAGGTATTATTGCTCCGGCGGCCAAATAGGCACGGTTCGGGGCATGGGGCCTGCTGGAGCGCCGGGCGTGGCTCCTACAGTGGCCGGATGCTGCACTCACGCACGGCCGGAAGCAGGCCCCATGCCATGGCGACTTCCTTGCGCGCCTCTATCGGCGCCGGGTTGATACTAATACCTACAAAAGTATTGCCAGATCCCTAGGCGGCGTATCGGCAACTTGGGGCCAGGAAAAACCCCCGAATCTTGTCCGGCATCCGCTGCAACGAGCGCAAGGCGGAGAGGACCCGGGCCTTCAGGTCCTTCTTCG
>NZ_BAAHFQ010000259.1:0-2702 GCF_054681715.1 Deferrisoma sp. | reverse complement strand
GGTTCGGCCGTATGGAGAAGCGGTTCGACGAGGACATCCACCGGGGGTTGGTGGCCGCCCTCGAGCGCATGACCGGCCGGCGGTTCGAGGCGGCCGAGGGCCAGCGGCTGGCCCGGGGGCCGGGGGAGGAGGAACTGGTGAACGCCGGGCTCGAGGAGACCATGGTGCTGGCGTTCCGGGAGATCCAGGAGACCCGGGCCCGGCTGGGCAAGGGGGTCGATCTTCGGACCGCGGCCTTCGTGCTGGCCATCGACAAGATCGCCGCCTCCTACGAGGCCCTGGGCATCTGGCCGTGACCGCTGTTGACGCCGGCGCCCCCGCTGGGATAAGAGATCGCACCCCCTGACCTTTCGGCAAGAGGAATCCCGATGCCGGAGTACGATCCTCACCCTAGATCCCGAACCCGATCCCCCTCCGGCTGATCCCCCGGGGCCATCCCGCGGTGCGGCCGGAGGCCGAACGCGGAGGTGGCCCATGAATCCCGTCCTGACCTCCGAACTTCGCGCGTGCCTCGCCCGGGGCGACGCCGCGACCCTGCGGGAGTTCGCCGAGGACTTCCACCCGGCCGCCCTGGCCGAGTGCCTGGAGGGCCTGAGCGCCGGGGAGGTGGCGGCGTTCCTGTCGTTCCTGGAGCCCCGCCGGGGCGCCGAGGTGTTCTCCTATCTGCCCACGCCCCTCCAGCTCGAGGTGGCCGAGCGGTTCACCCGGCAGGACCTCGCCCGGCTCCTCACCTACATGAGCCACGACGAACGGGCCGACCTGGTGAAGCGCCTGGAGCCCGAGACCCTCGAGGCCCTCTGGCCCGCGCTGGCCCAGGCCGAACGGGAGGACATCCGGCGCCTGGCCTCCTACGAGGAGGGCACGGCCGGGGCCGTGATGACCTCGGACTACGTGACCCTGTTCCCGGAGCTCACCGCGGCCGAGGCCCTCAACAAGATCCGGCGGGAGGCGCCAGACCGGGAGACGGTGTACTACGCCTACGTCGTGTCCCCCGACCGGCGCCTGTTGGGGGCCGTGACGCTCAAGGACCTGATCCTGGCCCGCCCCAGCACGTTGGTGCGGGACATCCTGCAGCCCGACCCGATCCGGGTCCGGGTGACCGACGACCAGGAGGAGGTGGCCCGCACGATCGAGAAGTACGACCTGCTGGCGGTGCCCGTGGTGGACGCCGAGGACCGCATGGTGGGCATCGTGACCCACGACGACGCCTTCGACATCCTCCGGGAGGAGCAGACCGAGGACCTGGAACGGCTCATGGGGATCACGGGCGAGCCCCGGGACGAGCCCTACCTCGAGGTGCCGGTCTGGACCCATTTCCGCCGCCGGGTGGGGTGGGTGGTGGGGCTCGCGGCCGTGGGCATCGTGTCGGGGCTGATCCTGCACCGCTACGAGGACGCCATCGCCCGGCTGGCCCTCTTGGCGGTGTACATCCCGATGGTGGCCGACACGGGCGGGAACACCGGGTCCCAGTCGGCCACCGTGGTGATCCGGGCCCTCGCCCTGCGGCAACTCTCGCCCCGAAGCGCGCTCCGGGTTCTCTGGAAGGAGTTTCGGGTGAGCGTGCTGCTCGGCGCGGTCCTGGGGGGGCTGGCCTACGCCAAGGTGCTCTGGCTCTCCCACGAGAGCCCCGTGCCACCGGGCATCTCGCTCACGGCCGTGGCCGCCGCCATCGCCCTGGCCCTGGGGCTCCAGGTGGTGAGCGCCACCCTGGTGGGCGCCGTGCTCCCCCTGGGTGCGGCCCGCCTACGGCTCGACCCGGCCGTGGTGGCGAGCCCCGCCATCACGACCCTGGTGGACATTACGGGGCTCCTGATCTACTTCCAGGTGGTTCGGTGGGTCCTGGGGATCTGACGCCCGAGGGCCTCAACCGAGCCCGTTTTCCTCGCGCCATTTCTGGGCGCAGTCGGGGCACATGCCGTGGGTGAACTCGATGCCGGCGTGGGTGGAGAGATAGGCCTCGAGCCGGTGCCAGTACTGATGGTCGTCGCGGATCTTGTGGCAGATCATGCAGATGGGCAAAAGCCCCCGAAGCCGCTTCACCTCGGCGAGGGCTTGCTCGAGTTCGCCCACCCGTTGGGCCAGCCGGTCGTGGAGGTCCACGGTGCGCTCGCCGGCCCGGATGCGGGCCAGGAGTTCCTCGGGCCGGAAGGGTTTCGTGAGGTAGTCGTCGGCCCCCGCGTCCAGGGCCTCCACGAGGTCGGGCAGCGCCTCCCTGACGGTGAGCATGATCAGGTAGGTGTACGGCCGGTCGGGTTGCGAACGGATCCGTTCCACGAGCTCGAGCCCCGAAAGCCGGGACATGAGCCAGTCGGTGAGGACGATCCGGTGGCGGCCCGTTTCCAGGGCGTCCCACGCGGCCTCCCCGTCCTCGGCCAGGTCGGCCTCGTACCCGGCGGCGAGGAGGGTATGCTCGACCAGGCGGCGGGTGCTTTGGTCGTCGTCCACGATCAGGATGCGCATGGGGTGAGCCTCCGCTCTCAGGGTGATCCACGGATCGGCCGGCCCGGGCGGGATCTTGAGGCCCCGGCGGGTTTCCGTTGACATGCCCGGCCGGGTCTGGTAAAAAGCCGATTCTCTCGTGGGGCCGTAGCTCAGCTGGGAGAGCGCTTGAATGGCATTCAAGAGGTCGTCGGTTCGATCCCGATCGGCTCCACCACGAAAACTAAGGGCTTACGGGCTGACCCCGTAAGCCCTTTCTTCTT
>NZ_BAAHFQ010000258.1:0-2762 GCF_054681715.1 Deferrisoma sp. | reverse complement strand
TCACGGCCCACCCCAAGGTGCGGGAGGCCTACCTGGGATCGGAGGAGACGGGATGCTAGAGGTCCGGGAGCTCCTGGTGTTCTACGAGAACATGCTCGCCCTGAACAACCTGAGCCTCCGGTGCGACAGGGGCCGGATCGTGGGGGTGTTCGGGGCGAACAGCGCCGGAAAGAGCACCCTCATGTACGCGGTGAGCGGGGTGCTCCTGGACATCGCCTACAAGGAGAAGGTGCGGGGCGGGGAGCGGATCAGCCAGTTCGGGGAGATCCTCTACGAGGGCGAGCCCATCGGCCACCTCAAGGCCCACGAGCGGGCCCGTCGCGGCATCGTGCTCTGCCCGGAGCGCCGCCGGCTCTTTCCCGAGTGCACCGTGCTCGAGAACCTGAAGATCGGGGGCTACCTGGCCACCCGGGCCCAGGCCCGGGAGACCCTGGAGTTCGTGCTGGATCTCTTCCCCCGGCTCCGGGACCTGCGGCGCCGCCAGGCGGGGTTTCTGAGCGGGGGCGAGCAGCAGATGGTGGCGATCGGCCGGGCGCTGATGGCCCAGCCGCGGCTCCTGCTCCTCGACGAGCCGCTTCTGGGCCTGGCCCCGGCCATCCAGCACGACGTGATGCGCTCGGTGCCCCAGATCCGGGACGAACGGGGGGTCACCGTGCTCGTGGCCGAGCAGTACGCCCGGCCGGTGCTGCCCTACGTGGACTACGCCTACATCGTGGAGAACGGCTCCACCGTGCTCGAGGGCACCCGCCAGGAGCTCATGGACAACCCCGACGTGCGCGCGGCCTACTTCGGGGGCATGGGATGAAGGCGCCGATGGAACGCAAGTACACGCTAGAGGGGCTCCGGATCCCGGAGGACGGGGGCCGCGAGTACACCTATAGCCGGTTTTTCGCCATGGCCGAACGGCACCCGGACCGGCCGGCCCTGGTGTACCTGGGCCAGCGCTACTCGTACCGGTGGCTCCGGGAGGCCGTGGACCGGTTCGCCACGGCCCTGGCCGCCCTGGGGGTGGGCCCCCAGGACCGGGTCATGCTGTACCTGGCCAACTGCCCCCAGTGGGTCATCGCCAACTTCGCGGTGAACCGGATCGGGGCGGTGGTGGTGCCCGTGTCGCCCATCTACACGGCCCACGAGCTCCAGTACCTGGTGGAGGACGCGGGCGTCGAGACCGTGGTGTGCCAGGACACGAACTTCGGCTATGTGCAGGAGGTGTTCGAGCGCACGGGCCTCCGGCGCATCGTGGTGACCACGCTCACGGAACTCCTGCCCCGGTGGAAAACGGCCGTGGGCCACCTCCTGGACCGGATTCCCCGGGGCAAGGTGGCCCGGGGCGAGCACGTGGTGTGGTTCGGCGACCTCCTCAAGGCCCACCGGCCGGACCCGCCCCGGGTGGAGGTGGATCCCTGGCGGGACCTGGCCTACATCATGTACACGGGCGGCACCACCGGGTTCCCCAAGGGCGTGCCGGGCAACCACGCCACCGAGGTGGGCTACATCCGCGACGTGATGGAGGAGGTCCTCGCTCCGGGGATCGAGGAGGGGACCGACCGGATCATCATGGTGAACCCCCTCTACCACATCATGGCCAAGGGGTTCCTGATCGCGGCGGGCCTCAACTTCGGCAACACCGCCGTGCTCATGCCGGTGCCCCACGTGGACGCGATCCTCCGGGAGATCGGGCGGCACCGGGTGCGGTGGTTCCTGGGGGTGCCGGCCCTGTACCGGATGATCCTGGAGCACGACCGGGTCGACCAGTACCGGCTCGACACGCTGCGGTACTGCTTCTGCGGGGGCGACGTGCTCCCCCGGGAGGTGTTCAACCGGTGGCGGGAGCGCACCGGCGTGGCGATCCGGCAGGTGTACGGCGCCACCGAGGTGGGCCACGTGGCCTACGGACGCCTCGACGAGGAGCCCGAGCCCGACGTGATCGGCCGGCCCCTGCGGTCCTACCGGTGCCGGGTGGTGGACCCGGAGACCCTGGAGCCCGTGCCCCGGGGGGAGGTGGGGGAGCTCCTGGTGACCGCGGACTTCACGATCAAGAGCTACTGGAACAAGCCCGTGGAGACCGAGCGGGCCTACGTGGAGCTCGACGGCGAGGTGTTCTACCGCATGGGCGACTACGTGAGCGAGTCGGCCGACGGCCACCTGCGGTTCATGGAGCGCACGGCCGACATCATCAAATACAAGGGCTACCGGGTGAGCGCCTCCGAGGTGGAGGCGGTGCTCCAGGATCACCCCACCGTGGTGGGGGCCTGCGTGGTGGGGGTGGAGGACCCCGCGGTGGGCGAGCGGATCAAGGCCATCGTCGTCCTCAAGCACGACGCCCGCGGCGTGAGCGGCACCGAGCTTCGCAAATGGTGCAAGGAGCGGCTCGCCCCCTACAAGGTGCCCCACTACATCGAGTTTCGCGACATGCTGCCCAAGAGCAAGGTGGGCAAGCTCCTGCGGCGCGAGGTCCGCGAAGAGGAGCGCCGCAAGGCGAAGGGGGGCTAGTTTGGGCCTTGGGACCGCTGTCACCCCGGCGGCTCGGGCGCGGTCGGGGGCGTGGGGCCTGCTGGAGCGCCGGGCGTGGCTCCTAACAGTCGATGGATCCGGCACTCTGCCTGCGATGCGGGGTTTTGAGAGTAGAGTCCAGACACGTGGTGTAAGAAGGGCATGGGCCCTTGCAAACGAAAAGACCACCGCGTCATCCTCCAGAGCCGTAGCGGTCAACCTGCGGCAAGGAGGGAAGACACGATGGTCGACGTCAATGAAGAGGCCCG
>NZ_BAAHFQ010000257.1:0-2777 GCF_054681715.1 Deferrisoma sp. | reverse complement strand
GCATCTCGGCGCGCACCACGGCGTCGGCCTCCTCCACCGACACGGCCCGGGAGCTGTCCTTGCCCTTGGCCGTGTTGATGTAGACCTCCCGGATCCCGTGTTCCCGGATGAGGTCGATCTCCTTGGCGCTGCGGATCTTTTTCTTGTTGCTCAGGAAGGGGTGGTCCATCCAGGGGACGTTGAAGTCCTCCACGAACATCCCCACCTCGAGGTCTTCGACCGCGATCTTCTTGATCATGGCTACGCCCCCTGGAAGGCTGTGGGACCATAGGGGTGACCGCCCCCCGGTCCCTCGGGAGAACGCCTGCGCCCCGGACCGGCGCCCCCGCGGAGGGCTCCGGCTTCCGTTTCCCTTTTACGGATCGGCCCCAAACCCGATCCCTTGAGCCCGAACGGGTGCTCTCCTTGACACCCTCGGCCGCCCGCGGGTATCAAGCCCCGACACGGAGGCGGTCGGCTGGGGGCTGCCCGGCGGCCGAGCAGCGTTTCGCGATCCGGGGCGCGGCCCCGACGAGGGAGGAATCCATGGCACTGCCCAAGAAGGTGAACCTGGACCAAGCCGTGATGTGGGCCGTGGGGGCCCTGGTGGCCGGCTTCGTGATCGGCATCGTGTCGGGTTATTTCGTGGCCCGGTCTCCGGGACCCCGGCCCGCGCCCGTGGCCCAGCCGGCCCCGGCCGTGGCCCCGCCGTCCTCCACCCTGGGGAGCCTCTCGGTGGAGATCCGGGAGCTCCGGAGCATCGTGGAGCGGGACCCGACGAACCGAAACGCCTGGGTACGGTTGGGGAACCTCTACTTCGACACCGACCAGTACATGGAGGCGATCGAGGCCTACACCAAGGCCCTCGAGCTCGACCCCAACGACCCCGACGTGATCACGGACCGGGCCATCATGTACCGGCGGATCGGGGACTTCCAGAAGGCGGTCGAGGAATTCCGGCGGGCGGCCGACATGGCCCCGAACCACCTGAACAGCTTGCTGAACCTCGGGGTGGTGCTCCGCTACGACCTCAACGACCTGGAGGGCGCCATGAAGGCCTGGCAGCGGTACCTGGAGCGCAACCCGCCCGCCGACATGGCCGCCAAGATCCGGGCCGAGATCGAGGCCATCCGAAAGCAGCTTCCGTAGGGAGAACGGGCGTCGGCCCGAGGGCGCCGTCCGGTCGGGGCGTTCCTGACCGGCCGCCGAGGACCGGAGGCAGAACGCCCAAAGGAAACGGGCCGTCCCAAGGGACGGCCCGTTTCCCGAAAGGAGGAGGAAGAGAGGAGGCTGGTCGCGATCCACCGGCCTTTGCCCTATGGGTCGGCACGAGCCGGCGAAGGCTTTAGCGAAAAAAGTGCCCTGATCGAAATTTTTTTGTCCCCTGCCACCCTGGCCGACTAGCCGCCCAGCCGCCTAGCGGCCTAGCCGCGGTCACCCAGAAGGAGCGTTCCAGTCGATCTCCCGGGCATCGAACACCGGCCCCTCCTTGCACACCCGCACGTACTCACCCGAGGCCGACCGCACCACGCACCCCAGGCACGCGCCCATGCCGCAGGCCATCTGGGCCTCCAGGGAAACCTCGCAGGCGACCCCCCGGGACGCCGCCTGGGCCGCCACGGCCCGGAGCATGGGCACGGGCCCGCAGGCGTACACCCTGGCCCCCGGCCCGGCCTGGTCCAGGACCCGGGCGAGCGGCTTCGTCACGAGGCCCGGCTCCCCCAGGCTCCCGTCCTCGGTGACCACCTCGCTCGGGATCGCCAGGCACTCGAAATCGCCGTGGCACAGGAGGTCCCGGTCGGAGCGCGCGCCGAGCACGAGCCGGGGCCGCACCCCGCGGGCGAGAAACGCCTCGGCGAGAAACAGAAGCGGCGCCACCCCGACCCCTCCGCCTACGAGAACGGGCTCCTCGGCGTCGAGGGAGAACCCCCGGCCCAGGGGCCCCAGCACGTCCACCCGGTCGCCCACGTGCCGGCGCGAAAGCATCCGGGTCCCCTTTCCCACCACCCGGAAGAGCACCTCGAACTCCCCGCCGGCGTGGGGGTCCAGCCGGTGGATGCTGAACGGCCGCCGGAGCAGGGGGTCGATCCCCTCCCCGACCTGGAGCATCACGAACTGCCCCGGCGCGGCCTCGAAGGGCACGGCCGGCCGCAGCCGCAACCGGTAGTACTCGCCGCCCAGGGATTCCCGGTACACCACCCAGGCCCGATCGTCCATGGCGTCGTTCCTTTTCGGCTGAAAAGCTGGGAAGCTGGGAGGTTCGGAGGCTGGGAAGCCAAAAGCCTTCCTCTTCCAGCGCCTGCGCCCGTCCCGGCGTGTGGAAGCGGCCTCCTTCTCAGACGCCAGAATTCAGAGGCCAGAAGTCGGGCTTCCCTCTGTCCACCGTTCTCCGTCCACTGACCCCTGACATGAACGCCGCTCCGACACGAGGTCCGTCCCAGCATGTTACCCCTGCCCCCAGGCCCCCCACAGAGACCGAAAACGCTCCCCCATCCCGGACTGCTCAGTCGAGATTCCGGATCATCACGACGGCGTCCTCGCCGGTGTCCGGGTAGTACCCGGGCCGGCGACCCAACGGGTCGAACCCGAGGCTCCCGTAAAACGCCTGGCCGGCCTTGTTCGAGGCCCGGACCTCCAGGAACACGAAGGTCGCGCCCTGGCGCCGGAGACGGTCCAGGGCCTCCCGCACGAGCTTTGTTCCCACGCCCCGGCGGCGCCACTCGGGCACCACGGCGAGATCCAGGAGGTGACACAGGCCGCCTTGTACGGCGTAGAGGAGGTGCCCCACCAACCGGCCG
>NZ_BAAHFQ010000256.1:0-2831 GCF_054681715.1 Deferrisoma sp. | reverse complement strand
GTGGAGGTGTTTGCGGTGGGGCCCCAGGGGAACCGGGTGCCCGTGCTTCGGCTCGACCTCTCCTACGAGGCCTACCCGCGGCCCGCACCCGAAGGGAATCCGTGACGCGCTCGGAAATCCTTTTGTTTCTTTGCCTTGCCGGCCTCCCGGTCGGGGCCCTGGCCGCCCCCGGGGTGGAGCGGGTGGTGGCCCTCTCCCTGGGCCCCCTCGAGGGCCGGGGCCAGCCGGCGGCCCTCGCGACCGACCGGGAGGGCACGAGCCTGGCCTTCGAGTTCCTGGAGGCCGAGGGCGACACCCTGGAGGTGTACCTCGCGTCTCTGGAGGGGGATGGGCCCCTGCCCTCGGAGCTCGGCCCGCCCCAGGCCGTGGTGCCGGCCGGCGGAACCGACCCCTTCGCCCTGAAGCCCGAGCGGCCCCTGAGCGAGGGGCCGAGCTTCGGCCCCCCCAAGCGGGGCCGGCCCCGGCTCGTGGTGGCGGCCACCCGCAAGGCCGCGAGCCGCGGCGCCTCGGTCGTCAACCTGGACCTGTTCCTCCGGGAGCCGGGGCGCCGGGCGTTCCTCACGGACCACCCGGAAAACGATGCCAACCCGGCGTTTTCGCCCGACGGCACGGCGGTGGCGTTCACCTCGGGCCGCACGGGCCAGGGGGACCTCTACCTCTACCGGTTCCGGGGCGAGCCGGCCGGGTTGGTTCGGCTCACCTTCGAGCCGGCCGGTTCCGAGCTCTATCCGGCCTGGTTCCCCGGGGGCGACCGGCTCGCCTTCGTGGCCCACCTGGGCACCTCGGATCACGTGGCCGTGCTCGACCGGCTGGGCGAGCTCGTGGCGGCGGACGAGGGGGCGCGACGACTTCGGGTGCGGGAGCACCTGCGCGACCTCACCCCCGGCTGGGCCGGGGCGTGTCTTGCGCCCAGCGTGTCCCCCGACGGCCGGTGGGTCGCGTTCTTGTCGCGCCGGGACGCGGCCGGCCCGGCCGACCTCTACGCCGTGCCCGCAGAGGGCGGGGAGCCCCGGCTCGTGTGCCGGGGGGTGCTCCCCGAGACCCGGGGCGGCCCCCGGTGGACCCCGGACGGCCGGGGGTTCGTGGTGGTTCTGGACGACCCCGACCGGCTGAACCCCCTGGCCCACGTGGCTCTGGACGGCCCGGGAGAGCCCCGGGTGCTTCCCACCGGCACCGAGCTCAATGCCGACCCCTGGGTGGTCCGGCGGGGCGGGCGGACGGTGGTGCTGTTCACGGCCCAGGGCGCGGCCGGGCAGGCGGAGAAGCGCTGGCGGCGGGTGTACGCCGCCCTGTTACGGGAGGAGCGGGAGTGACGCCCATGGACGACACGGTGGCCCGGTACGATCCCTTCGCGGCCCTCGAGGACATCGCCGTGCGCACCGGGCTCGACCTCAAGGTGATCGCGGCGGTCCTGGAGGGGGAGCTCGACTACCTCGGGTGCCTCGGACTCCTGAACGGCGAGACCGCCGACGAGGCCACCCGGCGGGAGTGGGAGGAGCTGCGCCAGGAGAACGAGGACCTCCTCGACCGAAACCCCGACGAGTACGACATGGATGTCGCGATCTCGTTCATCCAGCGGAACCGCGGGATCGAGCGCGATGTGATCGCCCGGGTGCTGGAGGCGAACCTGGCGTTCATGGAGCGCCAGGGCCTTCTGGACGACGGGTGGGAGGAGGACTGGACGGGCGCCGACGACGACGGGGGGCCCTCGGAATGACCCGGGTCCGCGACAAGGTGGTGCCGCTGGAGGAGGCCGCGGCCCTGGTGCCCTCGGGCGCCACGATCTCCATCGGGGGGTTCACCAGCCAGCGCCATCCCACGGCGCTCCTGCGGGCGATGATCCGGCAAGGGGTGCGCGACCTCGTGGTCTACTGCCACTCGGCCGGAAGCGACGTGGACCTTCTGATCGGGGCCGGGTGCGTGCGCCGGGTCGAGGCCGCCTACCTGGCCGACGGGGTGTTCGCCCCCATCGCCCCCAACTGGCGGCGGTTCGTCGAGGAGGGCCGGATCGAGTTCGAGGACTACTCCAACGCCGCCATGATGGCCCGGTTCTCGGCCGGGGCCATGGGGCTTCCGTTTTTTCCCGTGCGCTCGATGCTCGGGACCGACCTTCTGGCCAAGGAGGGGCTCGATCCCGCGGTGCGCCGGGCCGACCCCCGGGCCGCCCCCCGGAAGGCCGCCGTGATCGCCTGCCCCTTCACGGGGGAGCCGGTGGTGCTGGTGCCGGCGGTCCGGACCGACCTGTGCCTGTTGCACGTGCAAAAGGCGAGCCCCCAGGGGCTGGTGCGGATCGAGGGCCAGGAGTTCCTGGACGTCCAGCAGGCCCTGGCCGCCGACCGGGTCATCGTGACCTGCGAGGAGCTCGTGGACGACGAGGAACTCCGGCGGGAGCCCGAGCGGAACCGGATCCCGCCGTTCGCCGTGGACGCCGTGGTCCACGTGGCCTTCGGGGCCCATCCCCACAGCGTGCACAACTACTACGACTACGACCCCCAGCACCTCCACCTCTACGCCGAGGCGGCCCGGTCCGACGACACGTTCCGGGCGTACCTCGACCGGTTCGTGTTCGGCCCGGCCGACCACGCGGCCTACCTGGAGGCCGTGGGCGGGGCCGAGCACCTGGACCGGCTCCGGGCCCGGTCGGGGCTCGGCTACAACCCCGAACTCAAGAGGACGCCGTGAGCGCCGCCTACACCACGTTCGAGCTCATGACCGTGGCCGCGGCCCGGGAGATCCGGGACGGGGAGGTGGTGTTCGCCGGCACGGGGCTCCCCATGCTCGCGGCCATGCTGGCCCAGCGCACCCACGCCCCGGGGTGCGTGATCGTGTTC
>NZ_BAAHFQ010000255.1:0-2840 GCF_054681715.1 Deferrisoma sp. | reverse complement strand
TTCGCGTTTCCGCCGTTCCTGGAGCCGCCGGGCTGGGTGCCGGCTGCAGCGTAAGCCGGATGCCGCACTCACGCACGGCCGGAACCAGGCCCCTTGCCGGGCTTCGGGCTGGGTGTCGGTTTGAAGGCAACTTGGTATCAGGGATCGGAGGGCAGAGGACAGAAATCAGGAACGTCCTGCCACCGGCGTCCGTCCGCTGTCCCCCGGGATAGCGGGCGCGCCCGCAACCGCGCGAACGCCGGGGCCGGGGCCCCTTCGCCTTTTCGCACAGCCTTGATCGGCGCCGAATACCTCGGACAGGGTCAATCCCCTGCATTCCCCTGCCACAGGGCGCTGACCGGCAGCGCGTAGAGTCGCTCCCCGAACCGCGCCGCCGTCTCGCCGTCGTACAGGACCACGCCGCACGCGAACGAGTCGCCCGCCACCGCCTGGAGCTTTCTGAGCCCCGCGAAATCCGACGCGGTCACCGTGGCCGCGGCCTTGACCTCCACGCCGGCCACCTCCCGGCCTCCCCGCTCGAGCACCAGGTCCACCTCGTACCCGTCCTTGTCCCGGAAATGGTGGAACCGGATGTCGTCATCGGCCCCGCTGGCCTGCCGCCTCAACTCCTGGCACACGAAGGTTTCGAGCATGCGGCCCAGCCGCTTCCGGTCCGCGTGCAGGGTCTCGGCGTCGACGCCCAGAAGGGCGCAGGCGAGGCCCGTGTCGGCCATGTGGAGCTTGGGGGTCTTCACCGCCCGCCGGAGCCGGCTGTGGTGCCACGCCGGCAGTTCGTCCACGAGAAACAACTGCTCCAGCAGCGTCAGGTACGACCGGACCGTGGGCCGGCTCAGGCGAAACGGGCCGGCCAGGTCGGACACGTTGAGCAACTGGGCCGTCTGGTCGGCCGCCACCCCGAGCAACCGCGGGAGCACGTCGAGCGACGCGATGCGGGCGAGGTCGCGCACGTCGCGCTGCACCAAGGCCTCCGCGTAGTCGCGGTACCACGCCCGACGCCTTCGGTGCGTGGGCCGGGCCAGCGCGGCCGGATACCCTCCGGCGGCGATCCGCTGCGCCAGGCGCGGGCCCAACCGCTCGGCACGCCCCGTGCCCAACTCCCCCCCGAACAGCGCATCGAGGAATGTCGGGTTCCGCCCCTCGATCTCGCACTGGGAAAACGGAAACAGCCGGACGATCTCCATCCGCCCCGCCAGGGAGTCCGAAAGCCTGGGCAGAAAAAGAACGTTCGCCGACCCGGTCAGGAGGAACCGGCCCGGCCGCCGGTCCCGGTCCACGGCGGTCTTCAGCGCGGTCAGCACCGCCGGAACCCGCTGCACCTCGTCCAGCACGGCCCGCTCCGGCAGATCGAGCACGAACCCAGCGGGGTCCGCCTCGGCGGCGCCCCGCACCACGTCGTCGTCGAAGTTGAAATACACATAGCCGAGCGTCCGCCCCACCCTGCGCACCAGCGTGGTCTTGCCGCACTGGCGCGGGCCGTGAACCAACACGACCGGCGTGTCGGCCAGGGCCTCGCGCACACGCGGCTCCACGAGGCGGGGTACCAGGGGTTGCTCGGTCATGTCGTCCAGAAGAAAGGGATGGCTTCGGCTGATTGCAAACCTTTTTGTCGGCCAATCGTAACCGACCGCTTCGGCCGATTGCAACGCAGGTGGTCCGCGTCGAGGCCGGGCCGCCAAGCCCGGACGGCGGGGGCGGCCCGTCTGCGGCATGGCTTCCCGTGGGAGCGGCTGGGCGGATGGACTGCCGGGAATGGGGAATGGTGAGTGGGGAATGGGGAATGGGGAATGGGGAATGGTGAATCGTTCTTGGGGCCGAGCGTCAGCGCCGGGCCCCCACCCTGTGGGAGCGGCCACCGGGGGTAGTGTAAGAAATTTTGTGTATCAGGCCTGGGGCGAGGAGACGAAGGAGGTGTAGCGGTGGAAGCCCAGGTCAGGCAGCGCAAGGATAAGGACAAGGTAGCGATCCCCGAGGCCGTGGATCAACTCGCGGCGGAGCTGGCGAGGCTCGTGGTCGAGGGGGAGTGGGACGTGATGGAACTTCAGCGCCAAGTGCTCGGGCGAGTGTTGAGCAAGGCGCTTGAAGGCGAGATGGAGCACCATCTGGGGTATCCGAAGGGGGCGATTCCTCCGGCCGGCCAGACCAACCGGAGGAATGGGTCCACGACGAAGCGGGTCCGTACGTCCGTAGGCGCGGTGGAGGTGGAGGTCCCGCGGGATCGCCATGGGACATTCGAGCCTAAGCTGGTGCCCAAGCACAAGCGCAGCGTGGAGGGGTTTGACCAGAAGGTGTTGGCGCTGTACGCGCGGGGGATGAGCATACGGGACATCCAGCGCACGCTGGAGGAGATCTATGGCACCGAGGTGAGCCCGGAGTTGATTAGCCGGGTGACGGACTCGGTGGCGGAAGAACTGGAGCAATGGCGGGCGCGCCCGTTGGAGCGGCTGTACTACGTGGTCTACATCGACGCCTTGTTTGCCAAGACCCGGGAGAGGGGGCCGGTGGCCAAGCGGGCGGTGTACACGGTGGTGGGGGTGACGGAAGACGGAAACAAAGACATTTTGGGGCTTTACGTGGCCGAGAGCGAGTCGGCGAAGTTCTGGATGGGGGTGTTTGAAGACCTGAAACGTCGCGGGGTGGAACGGATCGGCGTCGTGGCGGCGGACGGGTTGACTGGGTTGCCCGAGGCCATCGAGGCCGTTTTCCCGACGGCGGTATTCCAGACCTGCGTGGTTCACCTGATTCGCAACTCGGTGCGGTTGGTACCGTGGAAAGACCGCAAGGCTCTGTGCGCGGACTTGCGTAAGGTTTACACGGCGGGATCGGCCGAGGAGGCCCGGCGG
>NZ_BAAHFQ010000254.1:0-2900 GCF_054681715.1 Deferrisoma sp. | reverse complement strand
TCCAACATCCTCGCCATGGCCTTCGGCTCCGGGCCCGTGGTGGGCGGCGTTCTCCTCGTGCTCGTGCTCGCCTCGGTCCTGTGCTGGGGCATCATCCTCTACAAGTTCTGGGTGATCCGCCAGGCGGCGCGCCAGAGCCGGGACTTCCTGGAGATCTTCTGGGGCGGGAACCGGTTCGAGGCGATCCTCGCCGCCTCCCAGGACCTCACCGAAAGCCCCCTGGCCCAGATGTTCCGGGCAGGGTACCGGGAATGGAGGAAAACCCGCAACCGGGACGACGCCCACGACGAGGCCGGAGACCTGGCCCCCCACCTCGGCCGCTTCGAGACGATCCAGCGGACCCTGCGGCTCGTCGCCGACGCCGAGATCACCCGGCTCGAACGGATGCTCGTGTTCCTCGCCACCGTGGCGAGCGCCGGGCCGTTCGTGGGGCTGTTCGGCACGGTCTGGGGCATCATGGACTCGTTCCACCAGATCGGGGTCATGGGCACGGCCAACCTGGCCGTGGTGGCCCCGGGGATCTCCGAGGCGCTGATCGCCACGGCCACCGGGCTCGCGGCCGCGATCCCGGCGGTGGTGGCGTACAACTATTTCAATAACGCGATCAAGGTGCTGGCCACCGAGATGGAGGCCTTCTCGAGCGAATTTTTGAACATCGTGACGCACCACCAGGCCGCGAGGGGGACCCCGTGAACGCGCCCGCGCCCGGAGGCCGCACCGCCCGCACCCACCTGGCCGAGATCAACGTCACGCCGCTCGTGGACGTGATGCTCGTCCTGCTCATCATCTTCATGGTCACCGCCCCCATGATCCAGCAGGGGGTGGACGTGAACCTGCCCCAGGTGGTGGCCACCGAACTGCCCGCCCAGACCGACCTCATGGTGATCTCGGTGGACCGGTCGGGGCGGGTGTTCCTGGGGAACAGCCCGGTTCCGCTCGAGACCCTGGCCGAGAAGCTGGAGGCCATCTACCGCCGCAAGGGCGCGAAGGAGGCGTTTCTCCGGGCCGACCGGGACGTGCCCTACGGGGTGGTCGTGCGGGTGATGGCCGAGGCCAAGCGGGCCGGCATCGAGCGGCTCGGCATGATCACGGAACCCCCGCGAGAGCCGTGAGAATCCACCGATACCACGGCCTGTTCGGCGACCGCCGGGACCAAGGGGTGTGGAAGGCCCTGGGGGTGTCCCTCGTGCTCCACGCCGCCCTGTTCCTGGCCTTCGGACGGTTCCACATCCGGCCCGTGGAACGCACCTTCTACGCCCCGATCCACGTGGTGAATCTCGTGGAGCGGCCCGGGCCCAAAGGGGCGAGGGGCGGACCCGCGGCCCCCCGCCCGAAACCGAAATCCGCCCCAAAGCCGAAGCCCAAGGCGCCGGCCCCCAAGCCCGCGGCCAGAACCCCGCCCAAGCCGGCGCCGAAGCCCAAACCGGCGGCGAAATCCCCGGCGAAACCGGCCCCCCCGAAGGCGGCCGGGGCGGCCCCCGCCGAGCCGGCGCCCCGCCCCGCCCCGGCGGCGGAGCCCAACCCCGAAGCCCTCGAACAAAAGATCGCGGAGCGCATCGCCTCCCTGCGGGCGAAGCACGGCGATCCGCTGGCCTCGGGCCGAGCGGGCCCGTCGGAGGAACTGGGGGAACGGCGGGTGGGCCAGGCCATCGAGGCGATCCGCAAGCGGCTCGACGCCGCCTCGGCCCAGGGGCCCGGGGGCTCGGGCGCGGCCGGGCTTTCGGGCCGGCGTTCGGCCCTGGAGGAGGTCCGGCTCCGGGCCTACTACAACCGCCTTTGGGACCGGGTGAACGAGCACTGGGCCATCCCCCCCGGCCTCAAGGGCCGGGACCTCTCCGTGATCGTCTCGGTGGTGATCGACCGCGCGGGCCGGATCCAGCGCCTGGTGGTGGAGGAGTCCTCCGGGAGCGACGCCTTCGACCGGGCGGCCCTGGCCGCCTTGGAGCGGGCCCAGCCGCTTCCCCCCATCCCCGACGAGGTGGCCGATGACACCCTGGAAGTGGGGTTCCGGTTCCACGGCGAGTAGGCTCCTCGCGGCGGGGCTGCTGCTGGCGGCCGCGTGCGCCGCCCCCCCGCCCCCCGGCACCTACCGGGTCAAGGGCCGGACCTACCGGCCGCTCCCCACGGCCCAGGGGTATGTGGCCGAAGGGCTGGCCTCGTGGTATGGTCCGGGGTTCCACGGCCGTCCCACCGCGAGCGGGGAGATCTACGACATGTACGCGCCCACGGCCGCCCACCGCACCCTCCCCCTGGGCACCCGGGTCCGGGTGACAAACCTGGAGAACGGCCGGTCGGCCGTGGCCCGCATCAACGACCGGGGCCCCTTCGTGGACGGCCGGATCATCGACCTCTCGTACCGGCTGGCCCAGGACCTGGGGATGGCCGAGGCCGGGGTGGCCCGGGTCCGGGTGGAGGCCCTCGACGGCGTCACGGACCGGACGGGGCCGTTCGCCTGGCAGGTGGGCGCGTTCACGGTGGCCGCGAACGCCCGCCGGCTCGTGGCCCAACTCGACCGCCGGGTGGGCCGGGCCTGGACCGAGCGGTTCGACCGGGGGGACGCCGTGTTCCACCGGGTGCGGGTCGGCCCCTTCGCCACCCGGGAGGAAGCCGACCGGGTCCTGGGGGAGCTCCAGGCCCTCGGGTTTCGCCCCTTTCTCGTGCGGATCGACCCATGAGCCTTGCACCCCTTCGCCTTCTCCTCGTGGACGACCAGGCGGACCACCGGCTGCTCCTGCGGGCGAACCTCGAGGAGCAGGACCCGGAGCTCGGGTTCGCGGAGGCCGGGTCGGTGGAGGAGGCCCTCGGTCACCTCCGGGACCGGGGGGCCGACGTGGTGCTGTGCGACTTCTGGTTGGGGGGCGAGACGGGGCTCGATCTCCTGCGCCGGGCCCGGGCCGAGG
>NZ_BAAHFQ010000253.1:0-2974 GCF_054681715.1 Deferrisoma sp. | reverse complement strand
TCGTGGCCGAGGAGGTGCCGCCCACCTGCACGGCCCTGGGGCCGGCCAACAAGCTCGTGTTCGCGCCGGGGCTTCTGGGCGGGTCGGCCGCGCCGATCTCGGGCCGGATCTCGGTGGGCGGCAAAAGCCCGCTCACGGGCACCATCAAGGAGGCGAACGCCGGGGGGCAGGCCGGCCAGATCCTGGCCCGGCTGGGGATCCGGGCCCTGGTGATCGAGGACCAGCCGGCCGACCCGGACAAGCGCTACACCCTGGAACTCCGGAAGGGTTCGGTCAAGCTCGTGGAGAGCCCGGAGCTCAAGGGCCTGGGGAACTACGACACCGTGGCGAAGCTCGTGGAGAAGTACGGGGAGAAGAAGATCGGGTTCGTGACGATCGGGCAGGCGGGGGAGATGGGCCTCACCGCGGCCTCGATCGCCTGCACCGACCGGGAGATGCGGCCCACCCGCCACGCGGGCCGGGGGGGGCTGGGGGCGGTCATGGGGTCGAAGGGCCTCAAAGCCATCGTGCTCGACGACTCCGAGACCCAGATGCGCCAGCCACAGAACAAGGAGGCGTTCCGGGAGGCCTCGAAGAAGTTCGCGAAAGCCCTCAAGGAGCACCCGGTGACGGGGGAGGGGCTTCCCACCTACGGGACGAACGTGCTCCAGAACATCATCAACGAGGCGGGGGGCCTGCCCACCCGGAACTTCCGGGAGGGGCGGTTCGAGGGGGCATCGAAGATCTCGGGCGAGGCCCAGCACGACGTGATTTTGGAGCGGGGCGGCAAGATCGCCCACGGGTGCCACTCGGGGTGCGTGATCCAGTGTTCGCGGATCTACATGGACAAGGACGGCCATTACAAGACCAAGGGCCCGGAATACGAGACGATCTGGAGCTTCGGCACGGACTGCTGCATCGACGACCTGGACGCCATCGCGGAGATGGACCGGCTCTCGGACGACATCGGGCTCGACACGATCGAGATGGGGGCCACCATTGCGGTGGCGATGGACGCGGGGCTCGCGAAGTTTGGGGACGCGAACGCGGCCATCGAGCTTCTCAAGGAGGTGGGGAAGGGCACGCCGCTGGGGCGGATCCTGGGGTCTGGGGCCAAGGTGACGGGGCAGTGCTTCGGGGTGGCCCACGTGCCGGTGGTGAAGGGGCAGGCGATGCCGGCCTATGAGCCGCGGGCGATCCAGGGGATCGGGGTGACCTACGCCACCTCCACGATGGGGGCGGACCACACGGCGGGGTACGCGATCGCGACGAACATCCTGAAGGTGGGGGGCTACGTGGACCCCTTGAAGCCCGAGGGGCAGGTGGAACTGAGCCGGAACCTGCAGATCGCCACGGCCGCCATCGACTCGACGGGGCTTTGCCTGTTCGTGGCGTTTGCGGTGATGGACAAGCCCGAGGCGTTCGAGGCGGTCTACGAGATGATCAACGCGTTTTACGGCACGAATCTGGGCCCGGACGACGTGACGGAGTTGGGCAAGACGGTGCTCTCGATCGAGCGCAAATGGAACCAGGCCGCCGGGTTCACCAACGCGGACGACCGGCTGCCCGACTGGATGTACCGGGAGCCCCTGCCGCCCCACAACACGGTGTTCATGGTGCCGGACGAGGAACTCGACCAGGTGTTCAATTTCGTCGAGTAGCCGGGGTGGGCAAACGCCGGGCGGGAGGGGACCTCCCGCCCGGTTTCCCCGTCGGGAAAGGGAAACGGGGATGGCAGCGCCGGGAGGCCCCGAGGCAGCCTGTTTGCAAAGCACTGCCCGGCGGTAGGCGGGTGCTCGCGTTCGGTGGTCCCCAGTCCGTGCTTCGCGCACGGGGGGTGCCGGCCGAGTTGGGTGTTCAGGTCCCGCCGCCGGGGGTTGCGGCCCGGGGAGATCGCGGCAAACTTCGGGCTTTCGTCGGACCGCGCCGAGGCGCTGTTGGTGACCTACCGGGCCCAGGATCTGAGCACGGTAGTCCGCCCCGGCGAGCGCGTCGCGTTTGTCCCCTACGGACCATCGGGCCCCCACCGCTGCACCGTGGGCATCTACACCGCCGGGAAAACGGGACCAATCTAGGCCTGTTCCGGTGGCAGGAGGCAGAAGCTCCAGGGCCGCACGTGGCACCAGACCTCCATGCCGGGCTCCATGGGGTATTCGCGGGCGGCGCGGATGTTGAGCCACACGTCCAGGGTGATGCCCTCCACCCGGAGCCGCACGAGCCGGGAGTGGCCGAGGTCGGCCCATTCCAGGATCTCGCCGAGGAGCAGGTTTCTCTGGCGGGCGGTGTCGGGCGGCCGGTCGGGCCGCACCAGGATCACCTCCTCGGGCCGGATGCCCACCACCACCCGGGCGCCCGCCGGAAACCGGGGGTCGGGGGTGAGGAGGAGTTCCCGGGCCACCCCCTCGATCCGGAGCCGCTGGTAGCCGTCGTCGCCCACGGGCCCGGCCGTGCCCGGAAACAGGTTCTGGAGCATCAGGAACCGCGCCACCCGGAGGTTGGCCGGCCGGTTGTAGAGTTCGGCCGGCCGGCCGGTCTGCTCGATGCGGCCGGCCATCAGGATGGCCATGCGGTCGGCCATGAGGAAGGCCTCCTCGGGGTCGTGGGTCACCTGGACCACGGTGACCCCGATCCGGCGCTGGAGGTCCCGGAACTCGGCCTGGAGCCGGCGGCGAAGGGGGGCGTCGAGGGCCGAGAACGGCTCGTCCAAAAAGAGCACCCGGGGCTCGGTCACGAGGGCTCGGGCCAGGGCCACCCGCTGGCGCTCCCCGCCCGAGAGGGTACGCACGTCCCGGCGCCCCACCACCCTTCCCAGGTCCAGCAGTTCCACCCAGCGCCGGAGTTTCCGGTCGACCTCGGGCCCGGCCCGGCCCCGGGCCCGGAGCCCGAACAGGATGTTCTCCCGGACGGTGAGGTGGGGAAAGAGGGCCAGATCCTGGGGCACGTACGCCACGCCCCGGGCCTCGGGCGGAAGCCGGGTGACGTCCCGGCCGTCCAG
>NZ_BAAHFQ010000252.1:0-3009 GCF_054681715.1 Deferrisoma sp. | reverse complement strand
GCCAGGTAAGGGTGAAACGGTGAGGTAAGAGCTCACCAGCGGCCCGGGCGACCGGGCCGGCTCGGCAAACCCCACCCGGAGCAAGGCCAAATAGGGGAGCGTTACGAGGGTGGCCCGCCCCAAGCTCCCGGGTAGGCCGCTGGAGGCCCGGGGAAACCCGGGTCCCAGAGGAATGACCGCCACCCCCCTTGCGGGGGTACAGAACCCGGCTTACAGCCCTCCCGCCCGCATCCGCCCACATTTTGGTGTTGCCGGCACCGGTTTCCCGTGGGTCGTTGACGCCGGCCCGCCGGCCCCCCTAGAATTCGTGCGCTTCGTCACTTTCTTCTCAGACAGGGAGTTGCCCGCCATGCACAAGAAGATCTGGGTCTGGGTTGCGGCCGCGCTGGTCTTGGCGTTCCTGGGCGTCGCCGGTGCGGGGGAGGGGGGCGACGAGTGGGTCGGCAAGCCGGCCCCCGAGTTCACCCTTTCGGACCTCGACGGCAACACCTACCGGCTTTCGGAACTGCGGGGCAAGGTGGTCTGGCTTAACTTCTGGGGGCTTCGGTGCGGCCCCTGCGTGCGGGAGCTCCCGGCCCTTCAGAAGCTCTGGACGGCGTACAAGGACCAGGGTCTCGTGCTCCTGGCCGTCAATGCCGACGGCGTGGACGCCGAGTTCATCCGGGGCCAGTTGGCCAAGCGCGACGACCTCAAGGCCGCCGGCATGACGTTCCCGATCACCCCCGATCCGGAGTTCACGGTGATCGACGCCTACGGGCTCATGGGAGCGCCGCTCAACGTGATGATCGACAAGAAGGGGGTCATCCGGTTCCGCCACGAGGGGTACGAGGACGGGGACGAGGCCGGCTACGAAAAGACCCTGAAGGCCCTGCTCGCGGAGTGACGGGTGCCCCGGACGGCGAGAGCGCTCTGGGTACTGTTGATCCTCGCCCTCGGGTGCGCCGGGGTGCGGCCCGAGGGGCCGGTGGTCCGGGTGGAGGCGCCGCCCCCCCCGGCCGACGGCCACGTGGCCGAGGGGCAGGGGTACATCGACTTCACCGGCCGGGGGCTCATGGGCGAGGAGATCCGGCTCTCGGCGCTCGTGGGGCCCAAGGTGGTGCTCCTGCAGTTCTGGGGCATCCGGTGCGGCCCGTGCCTCGAGGAGATGCCGTTCCTCGCGGAGCTCCAGGAACGTTACGGCCCCGAGGGGCTCCAGGTGATCGGGGTCAACACCGACCGGGCGAGCCCGGAGGCGCTGACCCGGGCCATGGTGGAGCGCGAGCTCAACCCGCCCTATCCCATCGTGCTCGATCCCGAACTCGAGATCTCCCAACACTACACGCGCTGGCTCATCCCCGTGACCGTGCTGATCGACCGCAAGGGGGTGGTCCGGGCCATCCACACCGGATTCAAACCCGAACTCATGCCCGGCCTCGAGGCGGAGGTGCGGGCCGTACTGGGGAAGGACCGATGAAATGGATGCTTTGGGGGGTCGTTCTGACCCTGTGGGCCGCCCCGGCTTTTGCCGGGAATCTGGACGGCTACGTGGGCAGCGAGCGGTGCGCCGAGTGCCACGCCGACAAGTACGAGGGCTGGAAGACCACGTTCCACGCCACCGTCGTCCAGGACGCCCGAAAAAACCCCGACGCCATCGTGGGTGACTTCTCGGTACCCAACCTGGGCTTCACCAAGGATGACGTGGACTACGTGATCGGCGGCCACTGGGACCAGCGGTACATGAAGAAGATCGGCGACGACTACTACGTGCTGCCGAAGCTCTGGAGCATCCAGTCCCAGCAGTGGCGGCCCTACAACGTGTGGTCGTGGCGGAAGATGCCCTACAGCAAATTCTGCAAGGGGTGCCACGTGACCGGGTTCGATCCCGCCACCGGACAGGTGGCGGAGCACCGGATCGGGTGCGAGGCCTGCCACGGCCCGGGCCGGGCCCACGCCGACGCCGGTGGCGACGGGCCCATCGTGAACCCGTCGAAACTGCCCGACGACCGCCGCGAGATGATCTGCGCCGCGTGCCACGTGCGGGGTAAGGATCCCTCGGGCACCTACCACTTCCCGGTGGGGTTCCGGCCCGGCGACGACCTGGGGAAATACTACGTGCCGGTGGACAAGCAGCCCGAGGAGACCAACACCCAAGCGATCCTCCGGAACTTCGCCAAGTGGAAGGAGGAGCGAAGCGGCAAGAACAAGGTGCGCTGCGACGTGTGCGGTATCTACGGCGCCGACAAGAAGCCCCGCGACGAGGTGGAGGACGCCATGGGGTTCTGCTTCGGGTGCCACGGGTTCAAGGATCGGTACGCCGAGCACACGAGACACCCCGACTCGGCGAAGCTCGTGTGCTTCGACTGCCACGTCCAGCAGACGAAGGACCTGATGGCGACCGAGGAGTCCCAGCGGGACGTCCACTCCTACGACTACTTCCTCGTGCACCCCGATAACTGCTATGATCGCCGAATCGAGCGCACCTGCAAAAAGTGCCACGAGGACCGCGGCGAGGATTGGGCCCGCCAGACGGTGGAACGGTGGCGGCGGCCCCTGGAGCTGGATCACTAGCCGAGCCGACACGGCCCGGAGGGAGGAGAGAACGATGCGGTTTTCTGCGGGGAAGACGGTGGCGGTGCTGGGGGCGGCGCTGGTGCTTCTGTGGGGGGCCGGGGCGGCGGCCCAGGACACGGCCATGCGGCTCCAGATCGGCGACAAGGCCCCCAGCTTCACCCTGGAGGACTTCGAGACCGGGAAGCCCGTGTCGCTGGATCAGTTCCTGGGGCACAAGGTGATCATGCTCGAGTTCTGGGCCACCTGGTGCGACATCTGCAAGGCCGAGATGCCCCGCCTGGAGCAGGAGTACCGCCAGTACAAGGACAAGGGCTACCAGCTCCTGGGCATCACCCTGAGCCGGGGCGACAAGAAGGACCGGGAGAAGATCCAGGCCCTGCGCGAGAAGTACCAGCTCACCTACCCCATGCTCATGGACACCGAGTTCGAGGTGGCCACCAAGATCTACGGGCTCTCGGG
>NZ_BAAHFQ010000251.1:0-3034 GCF_054681715.1 Deferrisoma sp. | reverse complement strand
GAGGCCCGTTCCATCATCCTGCAGGCCACCGTGGGGTGCGCCCACAACCGGTGTACCTTCTGTGTGAGCTACAAGACCAAGGGGCGGTTCCGGATCAAGGACCGCGCGGTCATCGAGGCCGACCTGGAGAAGGCGGCCCGGCTCTACCCGGGGGTGAAGCGGCTGTTCGTGGCCGACGGCGACGCCCTCATCATGCCCATGCGGGAGTGGCGGTGGCTCCTGCCGGCCATCCGGGAGAAGCTCCCCTGGGTCGAGCGCGTGGGGGCCTATACCACGGCCCGGGCCGTGCGCAAGAAGACCGACGAGGACCTCCGGTGGCTCCGGGAGAACGGGCTCGGCATCCTGTACCTGGGCCTCGAGAGCGGCGACGACGAGACCCTGCGGTACGTGAAGAAGGACTCGACGGCCGAGCAGATGATCGAGGCTGGCCGCCGGATCCGGGAGGCCGGCATCCAGCTCTCCGTCACGGTGCTCCTGGGGATCGCCCCGCCGGGCCGAAGCCTCGTGCACGCCCGGGAGACCGGCCGGGTGCTCACGGCCATGGACCCCGAGTACGTGGGCGCGCTTTCGGTGATCGTGTGCGAGGGCACGGAGCTCGCGGAGCTCGTGGCCCGGGGGGAGCACCCGGTGCCGACCCCGCAGGAGCTCCTCACCGAGCTCCGGGAGATGCTGGCCGCCACCGAGATGTCCCACGGGCTCTTCATGGCGAACCACGCCTCCAACTACCTGCCGCTCAAGGTCCGGATGCCGGAGGAGAAGGAGAACGCGCTGGCCCTTCTCGACGCCGCCCGGGCCGGCCTGGTGCCCCTGCGGCCCGAGGGCTACCGGGCCCTCTAACGGTTCGAGCGGGGTCCCAGCGGCCCACCGAGTCCCATCCCCGATCTCGTTTCGACTCCACCACGGGAGAATCCGATCATGCAGCAGCCTTCGTACCAACCTTTGTCCGAGGCCGAGTTCCACCGGTTTCGGGGCACCGACGGCTACGTGGCCTCCCGGGCCCTACAGGACGCGGTCAACGTGGCCCTGGCCCTGGAGCGGCCCCTCCTGCTCAAGGGCGAGCCGGGCACCGGCAAGACCCTGCTGGCCCACCACATCGCCCGGTCCCTGGGCCTCGAGCTCATCGTGTGGAACGTGAAGTCCACCACCAAGGCCCGGGACGGCCTGTACGTGTACGACACCGTGCAGCGCCTGAACGACGCCCGGTTCGGCGACGGCGACGTGCGCGACATCCGCCGGTACATCAAGCTCGGGCCCCTGGGCCGGGCGTTCGCCAGCCCGGAGCGCGTGGTGCTCCTCATCGACGAGATCGACAAGGCCGACATCGAGTTCCCCAACGATCTCCTCCAGGAGCTCGACGAGATGCGGTTCGTGATCCTGGAGACCGGCGACGAGGTCAAGGCCGCCCAGAGGCCCGTGGTGGTCATCACCTCCAACGCCGAGAAGGAACTCCCCGACGCCTTTCTCAGGCGGTGCGTGTTCCACTACATCGACTTCCCCGACGAGGCCCAGATGCGGGCCATCGTGGACGTGCACTTCCCGGGGCTTTCGGGCGAGCTCCTCGACCGGGCCCTCGGGGTGTTTTTCGCCCTGCGGGAGGTGCCGGGGCTCCGGAAGCGGCCCTCCACCTCGGAGCTCCTCGACTGGATCCGGGTGCTCCTGGCGAGCGGGGCCCGGCTGCCCGAGGAGCCCACGGTGGCCCCGGACCGGGTGCCGTTTTTGGGCACCCTGATCAAGCTCCAGGAAGACGCCGACACCCTGGCGCGCCGCGCCGCCCGTCCGGCCGACGTGCGAACGGCCGGACGGCGGTATTTCCGGTAGGGCGGACGAAAACGTGTTCCTCCCGCTCTTCTACGCGCTGAAGGCCCTGGGCGTGCCGGTGAGCCCCACCGAGTGGCTCGCCCTCATGGAGGCCCTGGCCAAGGGGCTCCACCGGGACAGCCTCACCGACTTCTACTATCTGGCCCGGAGCCTCCTGGTGAAGGACGTGGCCCACTACGACGCCTTCGACCAGGCCTTCGCCCACGTGTTCCGGGGGGCCGACCTGCCCGACGATCTGCTCACCAAGGAGCAGATCCTGGAGTGGCTCTCCGACCCGCTGGCGCCCCTCAGGCTCCCGCCCGAGGAGCTCGAGCGGATGCGCCGGCTGAGCCTGGAGGAGCTTCTGCGGGAGCTGGAGGACCGGCTGCGCACCCAGAAGGAGGCCCACCACGGGGGCCACCACTGGATCGGCACGGGGGGCACGAGCCCCTTCGGCACCCGGGGGAGCCACCCCTCGGGGATCTCGTTCTCCACGGAGGGCGGGGGGGGAGGGGGGGCCGTGCTCCAGGCCTTCGAGCGCCGGTACCGGAACCTGCGAAACGACCTCACGCTCGACGTGCGCCAGATGGGGGTGGCCCTCAAGAAGCTCCGGGACCTCCGGCACACCGGCGCGGACGAGGTGCTCGACGTGGAGGCCACCATCGACACCACGTGCCGCAACGCCGGCGAGATCGAGCTCGTGTTCACCCGGGAGCGGGAAAACCAGGTGCGGCTCATCCTGGCCATGGACACCGGCGGGTCCATGGAGCCCTACCGGGAGCTCTCGGAGCGGCTCTTCTCGGCGGCCCACGGCATCAACCACTTCAAGGACTTCCGGGCCTTCTACTTCCACAACTGCATCTACGAGAACCTGTATGTGGACGTGGAGGCCGACGAGTACGTGCCGGTGGACGAGGTGATCCGCGAGTACGGGAAGCGCTACCGGCTGATCGTGGTGGGCGACGCCGCCATGGCGCCCTACGAGCTCCTGATCCCCAACGGCACCCTGGAGCGGATGCGCCGCTCGAGCGTGAAGGGCATCGACCGGCTGCGGGCCCTGGCCGAGGCGTTCCCCAAGCGCGCCTGGCTCAATCCCATCCCCGAGGAGTCGTGGGGCTACTACGACACCATCGCCACCGTGGCCGGGCTCTTTCCCATGTTCCCCCTGACCCTCGAGGGCCTCGACCGGGCCGTGAAGGCCCTGCTCTGACGGGACGGCGGCTCCGGCGGGCCGCGG
>NZ_BAAHFQ010000250.1:0-3048 GCF_054681715.1 Deferrisoma sp. | reverse complement strand
GGCGAGCTTGACCGGGCACCTGGTGTTCTCGACCCTCCACACCAACGACGCCGCCGGCGCCATGACCCGGCTGGTGGAGATGGGGGTCGAGCCGTTCCTCGTGGCCTCCTCGATCCTGGCGGTGCTCGCCCAGCGCCTCGTGCGGGTCCTGTGCCCCTCCTGCCGGGAGCCCTACGAGCCCCCGCCCGAGGCCCTGGAGGAGCTGGGGATCGACCCGGCCCGGTTCCGGGGGCCGCTCTACCGGCCGGTGGGCTGCCCCGAGTGCCGGCACACCGGGTACCGGGGCCGCACCGGGATCTACGAGCTCCTGCGGGTGAACGACGCCGTGCGGGAGCTCGTGATGCAGCGGGCCAACTCGGTGGCCATCAAGGAGGCGGCCCGGAGGGCCGGCATGATCACCCTCCGTGAGGACGGGGCCCGCAAGGTCGCCGCCGGCGTCACGAGCGCCGAGGAGGTGCTGCGGGTCACCCAGGAAGAGGTGGTGTAGGCGAGCCCCATGCCGGTATTCGAGTACGAAGGCATCAACGCCCGGGGCAAGGCGGTCCGGGGGGTCGTGGACGCCGAGGGCCCCCGGGCGGCCCGCCTGGCCCTCAAGCGCCAGGGGGTGTTCGCAAACCGGGTCACCCCGGTGACCCGCGCCGAGAGGGAGACCGCCCGGCGGCGCCGGTTCCTGCCCTCCCGGGGCATCTCGGCCTCGGAGCTCGCGCTCCTCACCCGCCAGCTCGCCACCCTCTTGGACGCCGGCCTTCCCCTGGTGGCCGCCCTCACGGGGCTTCTGGAGCAGACCGAGAACCAGACGACCCGCCGCATCCTGAGCCAGGTGCGCTCCGGGGTGAACGAGGGCAAGGCGTTCCACGAGGTGCTGGGCGAGCACCCGGGCTCCTTCCCCCCGATCTACCGGAACATGGTGCGTTCCGGGGAGGCGAGCGGCACCCTTCCCGTGGTGCTGGGCCGGCTCGCCGACTTCCTGGAGGAGTCGGTGGCGTTCCGGCGGCGGCTCCAGTCGGCCCTGGTCTACCCGCTCCTCATGGGGTTTCTGGGCACCGGCATCCTCTGGTTCCTGATGGCCTACGTGGTGCCCCGGGTGACCCGGATCTTCGAGGACCTCCACCAGGCCCTGCCCGTGCCCACCCGGGTGCTCCTGGCCGTGAGCGGCTGGCTCCGGGCCTACTGGTGGATCGCCCTGGCCGTCGCCCTCGTCGGCTGGGTGGCGCTCCGGCGCTACGGCCGCACCCCCCGGGGCCGGCGCGGCCTCCACCGCCTGCTCCTTCGGACCCCGGCCGTGGGGAGGTTCCTGTCCACCGTGGCCGTGAGCCGGTTCGCCCGCACCCTGGGCACGCTCCTTTCGAGCGGGGTGGAACTGCTGACGGCCCTCGAGATCTCCAAATCGGTCCTGGGCAACGCCGTGCTCGAGGCGGCCGTGGAGCGGGCCCGGGACGAGGTGCGCGAGGGCCGAAGCCTCCACCAGGCCCTCCGGGCCACGGGGGAGTTCTCGCCGGTGGTCTGCCAGATGGTGGCCGTGGGGGAGGAGAGCGGGGCCCTTCCGAGCCTTCTCCTCAAGGTTTCCGACGCCTTCGAGGCCCGGGTCGAGGCGGCTGTGGCCACGTTGACTTCCCTGATTGAGCCCCTTATGATCCTTGCCCTTGGGGCGGCCGTGGGCTTCGTGGTGCTCGCGATCCTGCTGCCCATTTTCGAGATGAGCCAACTCGTGGGCTGAACCGGCCCTGGAGATGCGATGAACAGCCACCGCCGCCGGCGCGACGCCGGCTTCACCCTGATCGAACTCCTCGTCGTCCTCGTGATCCTGGGCCTCCTGGCCGGCATCGTGATGCCGCGACTCTTCGGCCGGGGCGAGGAGGCCAAGCGCACGGCCGCCAAGGTCCAGATCCGGGTCCTCGAGGACGCGCTCCACCAGTTCGAGGTGGACAACGGGTTCTACCCTTCCACCGAGCAGGGCCTCGAGGCCCTGGTGCGAAAACCCACCGTGGGCCGGATCCCCCAGAACTGGAGGGAGGGCGGCTACCTGGAGAAGGGGACCGTCCCTAAGGACCCCTGGGGCAACCCCTACGTGTACATCTCCCCCGGCAACCACGGCGACTTCGACCTCTTCTCCTACGGGGCCGACGGTGAGCCCGGCGGGGAGGGCAAGTACGCCGACATCACCAACTGGGAACTCGAGTGAACCGCACCGACCGGGGATTCACCCTGATCGAGCTCGCGGTCGTGGTGTTCCTCTTGTCCCTCCTCACGGCCGTGCTCCTGCCGCGGCTTCCCCGGCCCGCGGGGCTGCGGGCCAACGAGGCCCTCCGGCGGCTGGCCGGGGCCGTCCAGACCCTCCACGAAGAGTCCGCCTTCAAAAAAAAAGCCTGGCGCTGATCTACGACCTCGACGAGCAGTCGTACCGGGCCGGGGAGTTCGATCCCGAGTCGGGCGATTACGTGGACACCCCCGGGCTCCCCGTGAAACCCACCCGGCTTCCCGAGGGGATGCGGTTCCGCGACGTGGAAACGGCGCTGGAGGGCGCCGTGAGCCAGGGCCGGGCCCTCACCCGGTTCCTGCCCCAGGGCTACGCCACCCCCACCTGGGTCCACCTGGAGCTCGGGGAGGACCGGGAGGTCACCCTGGTGGTCCACCCCTTGCTCGGGCGTGCCGAGATCGTGGAGGGACGCGTTGAGGGGCCGTAGGGGGTTCACGTTCCTGGAGCTCCTGGTGGCGCTCGCCGTGCTAGGGGCGAGCTTCACGGCGCTCCTGGTGGCCCACGCCTCGGCGCTGAAGCAGGAGGCCCGGGCCCGGCGCCTCCTCACCGCCACCCTGCTCGCCCGTGACATCCTGACCCGCACCGAGACCGAGGGGCTCCCGCCCCTGGGCGCCGACCAGGGGGAGTTCGAGGAGTTCCCCGGATACGCATGGGAGCGCCAGACCGAGACCACCGAGTTCCCCAACGTGCGGCTCGTGCGGATCGCGGTGTCCTGGCCCGAGGGGAACCGACGGGAATCCACCGAGATCGAGTTCTACGCCTGGGTCGAGGAGGACGCCCCGTGAACCGGG
>NZ_BAAHFQ010000249.1:0-3086 GCF_054681715.1 Deferrisoma sp. | reverse complement strand
GACGAGAACCACTACGGGGCGAAGCACGCGGCGGGCACGGGCGGCACGTTCTGCTGGGACTGCCACGACCCCCACGGCGACCGGGCCTCGGGCACGGGGAACATCTCGATGATCCACCGCACGGTGAGCAAGACCAACGACCAGGACGTGGGCAAACCCGGGACCACCGTGGCCGTGACCTTCACCGCCAACACCACGGGCACCGACTACGCCAAGAGCGGGGCGCCCTACGACGGCGTCTGCAACGTGTGCCACACGAGCACCAACCACTACACCTCGAGTTCGGGCGACGGGCACAACAGCACGGCCCGGTGCACCAACTGCCACAAGCACAAGAAGGAGTTCGGGGCCTCGTGCGTGCTTTGCCACGGCACCGACCGGACCACCGACCCCAACGCGCCCCAGGTGGTGTGGGAGGACGGGAGCGCCTCGGGCAAGACCACGGCCTACGGGTCCCACCTCAAGGCGACGACCGGCGAGACCCTCTCGACCTCCACGAACTGGGACGTCCAGTGCAACAAGTGCCACTCGGGCCACTCGGGCCCGGTGACCGTGCCCCTGCCGCCCACGAGCTGGAACAACCGGGACAACGGCTCGGGCACCACCCTGAACATGCAGACCCAGCTCGGCATCGACTACACGGCGAACGGCGGGATCCACCTGGGCGGCACGGCCACCTCGGGCACGACCGAGGCCGAGATCTGCTGGAACTGCCACGGCACCAACGACCAGATCAACGAGTGGGGCTACAACGCCGACACGAACGGGCCGTCGTTCCCGGTGGTGCAGCTCACCGACGTGAACGGCCAGACGGGCGGGTCCTACAACTACGGCTGGCTCTACTCCGACACGGGCTGGACCACCCTGACCCCCTACTGGGTCGACGCGTCGGGTAACGGCATGTACCGGAAGGACGGCTACCAGCACGACTCCGCCACGACCCCGAGTTTCGCCCTGAGCCGGAGGATCTCCTCGGTGCACTCGGTGGATTTCACGGTGGGCTCGAACCCCGGTTCCAGCGTGGCCAATAACGTGGACGGGTCGGGCAACGTGATCCGGACCACCGGGGCCCAGACCCTCGAAAGCCGGGCCCAGATCCGGTGTTCGTACTGCCACGACGTGCACGACCTCAATAAGGCCGTGAACGACACCCAGTCCGGGCGGCCCCACCTTCGGGGCTCGTGGATGGGGAACCCCTATCCCCCCGACATGCCGCCGCTGGCCGGGTATAGCTACCCCATCACGGGCGGCCCCGGCCCGCTGAGCGCGGGGAACCGGTTTTCGTTCAACAACACGAGCCGGGGGGAGAGCGGGGCGTTCAGCGACCCGGTGCCGCGGCTCTGGGCCGACCCGGTGTCCCGGAACAAGGGCGGGTACTTCATCGACGCCAACTCCGGCCGGCCCACGGACGACCCCAGCTACGACACCCTGGCCGAGACGGCGGGATTGTGCATCCTGTGCCACGGCTCCGACGTGGACAACATGGACTACTACACGGGGAGCTCCCTGTGGCGGTTCGGCAACGGCCACTCGAACTCCACCTTGGGCGGCACGGGGGCCAACGCCTCGAACCTGTTCGACGCCCGCCGCACCACCGGGAGCTGGCTCTATATGGCCCACCAGGAGGGGGTCAACGTGTTCGAGTACGGGAACGTGAGCAACGCCAAGACCAACGGGCCGTTTCGGTCCAGCTTCAATAACTTGAAACCCGCAAAACGGGGCGGGCAGTATTCGCCGCCCCGGAACACCGGGTGGTACGGGGGCACGCCGGGGAGCACCACGAGGGGCGGCCAGTACAGCACCTGGTACAGCGCGAGCGGCATCGGCACCGACGGGGTGAACGCCACGGCCCACAAGTTCCCGTGCTCCAAGTGCCACAGCCCCCACGCCACGGGCCTGCCCGCGCTCCTGATCACGAACTGTCTCGACAAGAACGTGAGCAACTGGAGCGCCGCCAATGGCCGGGCGACCCCCAGCGTGCGCCAGGCCAACAACTGCCACCGCAACGAGGGCACGACCTCGGGCTGGCACCGGCTGAACGTGGGCCAGTGATGCCGGCGTCGGCAGGAGAGAGGGGAATGAACGGAAGAAAGGTATGCCGAAGATTCGCCGCCGTCCTCCTGGCGGTGATTCTGGCCGCAACGGGCTGGGCCGGGGAGCGCCTGCGGGAGCCGTTCTCCCAGGGCCCCCCGGAAGGCCGGGTGGCCGGTCGGGACGGCACCGGGTGGACGTATCCGGCCATGGGGTTCCGGGTGGGCAATCCGCTTCGGGTGGAGGCCGCGGTGGATCTCGGCCGGGCGGACCGGGGCGTGATCGCCTTCGACATCCAGCGGTTGCCGGTGGACCTCGAGCGGGACCAACGCAGCGTGTTCGCCCTGCAGGACGCCGCCGGCCGGACCCTCCTTCTGGTGCAGATCGACTGGACGTCGCACTACGACCCCGCCCGGCCCATGGTCTTTCTGGCCGGGGGACGTTACTTCGAGGAGGGGATCGCCTGGTGGAGCCCCTGGATCCTCCTGGACGAGCCGGTAGCCCCGGGGCAGTGGATCCATGTGGAGTTCACGTGGGACGACGACGCGGGCCGCTATGAGCTGTACGTGGACGGCCGGCCCCAGGACACGGAGCCCAAGTTCTACGACGAGGTTCTGGGTAAGGTGGATCCCGATCCGCGGCGGGTCACCAACGAGGTGGAAGCCCGGGCGGGTTTGCCCCCGCGGTATGTGCCCCACCGGTTCGGCGATCTGCTGGGGCGGGTGAGAACCGTGCGGTTCGGGGTCAACTGGGAGCCCGGGGACGTGGAGGCCACCTCGCCCCTGGCCCACGCGGTGCTGGACAACTTCGTGATCGCAGTGGACGAGACGGCCGTGCCGGTGTCGGCGGTGCACGGGCCGGAGTACGACCCGAGGAACCTCCGGGCCGCCATCGGGCCCGAGGGGGTCACGCTGACCTGGGAGCCGCCGAAGGTGCGGGGGGTGAACCAGGGGTATCGGGTGTACCGGCGGGACGGGAAGGGCCGGTTCGAGCGGCTGACGCCCGAGCGGGTCTACGACCTCACCTTCACCGACCCCACGGCCGAGCGGGGGAAG
>NZ_BAAHFQ010000248.1:0-3104 GCF_054681715.1 Deferrisoma sp. | reverse complement strand
CACGGCTCGGCCCGGCTCGTGGAGGCCGGTCTCGCGTCCGCGGATCCCGATGGCCTGCCGCTGCGGCTCCGGCTGCTGCGGCGCCACTACCTCTTCGCCCAGTACCTGCACTCCGAGATCGCCGACCGGTTCACGGTGCTCCTGCGCTGGACCCAGAACCTCGACGACCGAAGCGGGCTCGCCACGGGATTTTTCGAGTGGAACGTCTCGGACCGCTGGCGGGTCTTTTCGTTCGCGGCCTACGGCTCCGGTGGGAACCGCGACGAGTTCGGCTCGGCGGTGCGGGCCCTCGGGCTTGTGGGTGCCGAGTTCTCGGCGTTCTAACCCCTTTCGACACGGAGCGCGCATCCATGGAAGACCTTCGCACCTCGGAGACCTGGCGCATCTTCCGGATCCAGGCCGAGCTCATCGACGGCATCGAGACCCTGAACGACCTCGGGCCCGCGGTGAGCGTGTTCGGGGGATCCCGGATCCCGCCGGACTCCCCGTACTACCAAGCGACCCGGGAGTTCTGCCGGCGGCTGTCCGACGCCGGGTTCGCCGTGATCACCGGCGGCGGCCCGGGCATCATGGAGGCGGCGAACCGGGGGGCCAAGGGCGGCCAGGGGAAATCCGTGGGGCTCAACATCCACCTGCCCCACGAGCAAAAGCCCAACGGGTACCAGGACCTGGGGCTTACGTTCCGGTACTTCTTCGTGCGCAAGCTCATGTTCGTGAAGTACTCGGTGGCGTTCGTGATCTGCCCCGGAGGGTACGGCACCTTCGACGAGCTCTTCGAGGCCCTGACCCTGATCCAGACCAAGAAAATCCGGAGGTTTCCGGTGATCCTGTTCGGGGTGGACTACTGGAAGGGGCTCGTGGACTGGATGCGCGACCGGGTGGCCGGGCTCGGGTGCATCGACCCAGAGGACCTCGATCTCTTCGACCTCACCGACGACCCCGACGAGGTGGTGCGGCTCATCACCACCCACTACGTGGCCATCTCGAAGGAACTGCCCCACGACCGCCGCCACCCCCTCGGGTAGGGGCGCCCACGGTGTTCGCCCACGTCCTCGGGGTCTTCCTCGACGTCGTCCTGCCGGTGTTTGCCATCGTGGGCCTGGGCTACGCCCTGGGCCCGCGCCTGGGGCTCGACGGCCGGACCCTGGCCCGGGTGGCCTACTACGTGTTCGTGCCGGCCTTCGCCTTCCACGTGATCAGCACCTCCCGGGTGGAGATCGGGGCCGTGGTCCGGATGACCGCCTACATCGTGCTCGCCCACCTGGCCTTTGCCGCCTGCGGGTTTCTCTTGGCCCGGCTCCTGCGCCGGAGCCGGGAGGTCACGGCCGTGTACGTCATGGTGGCCGTGTTCGGGAACGTGGGGAATTTCGGCCTCGCCCTGATCCGGTTCCGGCTCGGGGACGAGGCCCTGGCCCCGGCCACGATCTTCTTCATCGCCATCATGACCGCGGCGTTCGTGGTGTGCGTGGCCGCCGCCGGCTGGGCCAAGGGCGGCGGCATGCGGGCCCTGACCTCGGTGCTCAAGACCCCGGCGCTGTGGGCCGTGCCGCCCGCCCTTCTCGTCTCGAGCACCGGGCTCGCACCGCCCCTTTGGGTGGCCCGGACGACGTCGCTTCTGGCCGACGCCATGATCCCCACCATGCTCTTCGCCCTCGGGCTCCAGCTCGCCGGCGCCCGGGACCTCCGGCCCACGGCCGACGCCTGGATCGCCTCGGCGTTCCGGCTCCTGGCGGCCCCGGCGCTCGCAGCCGTACTCGCCGTGCCGTTCGGGCTGCCTCGCCTGGAATACGCGGCCGGGATCCTCCAGTCGGGGATGCCCGCGGCCGTGCTGGTGTCGATCATCGCCATGGAGTACGAGGTGGAGCCCACCCTGGCCACGACCACGGTGTTCGTGTCGACGCTCCTGAGTCTCCCAACCCTCACGGTGCTCCTCTCGCTCGTGTAGCCCCGGATTTTTTTCGCGCCACCCGTCTTTTCGCCTTGACCGGCCCCGGGAAGGGGCGTATCGTTTCGCCAACAACGCGGGGGCGGCGAGCACGACCGAGCGGCGGACTTTCGAGAAGCGGGAGCAGCCCAAAGGCGGCTCCCGCTTTTGCGTGGCCCGGTCGGGCGCCACGGTTTGGCGCGGTGTTTTCCGACGGACCCAAGGCCCCCGACCGGTGACCGAAGTTTTTGTCACATCGATGGATCCAGCTTGATCCCGGACCGGAACGGTTCCTGCCCGGGCGCTTCGACCCGTCGCATGTGTCTCACCTGGGCCGAACGCCCAAACACCCGAAGGAGCAGTACCATGGCAAAGGGAACCGTGAAGTGGTTCAACGACCAGAAGGGCTACGGATTCATCAGCCAGGCCGGCGGCGGCCCGGACGTGTTCGTGCACTTCAGCGCCATCCAGGGCCAGGGCTTCAAGACCCTGACCGAGGGCCAGGAAGTCGAGTTCGACGTGGCCCAGGGCCCCAAGGGCCCCCAGGCCGCGAACGTCCGCGCCATCTAGGCCGGCCGCGAGCCAACCCGAAAAGGGGTTCCCGCAAGGGAACCCTTTTTCTTTTCGCATATTCCACAAAGCCCCCCTTCCCCAGCACGAGACCAACGACGGGCGTTTCGGGCCCCTTTTTTCCCACAAACATGATTTTGCTTTCTTGACGAATCCGGACCCTGATTGTATACAGTATGCATTCTCCGGGAGGCCCCATGGACCCGATCTCGGTGCGCGCGCTCCACGAGGAGGTCGCCCGGCGGATCCGCGAGATGATCCGGAAGGGCGAACTCCAGGTGGGGCAGCGGCTCGTGGAAACGGAACTCTGCGGCCGCTTGGGGGTGAGCCGCACCCCGCTCCGGGAGGCGCTCCGGGTGTTGAGCACGGAGGGGCTCGTCCGGCTCGTGCCCAACCGGGGCGCCTACGTGAGCCAACCCACGATGGCCGAGGTGCGCGACATGTTCGAGGCCATGGCGGTGTTGGAGGGCACTTGCGCCCGGTGGGCCTGCGAACGGGCTTCCGACGCCGACCTCCGACGGCTCCGAAAGCTCCACGACGGCCTGGAGAGGCATTTCGCCCGTCGGGACCACGAGGGCTACATCCAGACGAACCACGCCTTCCACACGCT
>NZ_BAAHFQ010000247.1:0-3109 GCF_054681715.1 Deferrisoma sp. | reverse complement strand
CGGCCCCTCGGCCAGGGCGGCGAGGGCCTCGGCCATGCGGGGGGCGCGAGGGGCCACCGCCTCGGCCGGGGGCGCCCCCGCCTCGAGCCGGAACCACTCCTCGGCGGGCGGCTCGCTCGCCTCGACCTCCCAGTGCCGGGCTAGGCCGCCCCGGGCCAACAGCCGGGCGGCGGCCCGGGCCTCGCCCGGGGAGAGTTTGGCCAGGGGAAGGGTACCCGCCCGGGCCGTCCGCTCCCACAGGGCCCGTTCGGCGGAAGACGCCCCGGCCGGGGGGCCGGCCCCCACGGCCCGGTACCCCAGCCGGGTGCGCGACCGGAGCCGGGGCGGCAGCATCCGGGCCAACGTCTCGCCGGGGGGGTGGTGGTAGTACCGGGCCATCCACAGGCCCGTCTCCACAAGATCGGCCGGGAGGATCGGCTCGGGGTCGAGAACCTCCAGGAGGTCGCGCACCCGGGGCACCTCGGGTTCGGGGTCGAACCCCACGACGAACCCGGCCGCCCGGGTGCGGCCCAGGGGCACGGCGCACCGCGACCCCACCCGGGCCGCCTCGGCCAGGTGGTCGGGCACCCGGTAGTGGAGGAGCCGGTCCAAGGGCCGTTCGACGGCCACTCGGGCGAACCGGGTCATGGATCAAAACGCCTTGCGCCAGTCGTCCGGAAAGGAACTCGGGGGCGGGGCGGGGCGGTCGGGGGCCGGCCGCGGGGGGGCCAGACGCCGGATCGGCGCTTCGGCGTCGGGGGGAACGAGCTCGGCCGGCCACCCGTCGGCCTCCGGCGGGCCCACCCGCACCTCGTCCGTGGCCGAAAGCCGCACGAGCACGGGCCGGAAGGGCTCGCGCGAGAACCACACCTGGGGCAGTTCCGGCTCCCCCTCCCCCCGGGCGCCCAGGGTGAAGCAGACGCCGTCGGCCGAGGCGTCGCACCGGGCGTACCCGGTGCGGACCGGATCCACCCCGGCCCGGTGGAGGGCGTCGCGCCAGGCGAAGGGATCCAGATCGGAGAACAGGAGAAAGGCGATGCCGGCCGATCGGGGAAACTCCGGCGGAAGGGAGCCCTCGCGCCCCTCCAACTCCCCCCCTGGGCCGACCACCAGGGCAATCTCCCCCCCGGCCCAGCCGCATGCCACCTCGGCCGGCAGGGCGGGCCGGTGGGCCGGGGCCTCCCGCCCCCACCGCTCGAGGAGTTTCGGCCCGGGCACCAGGTACCCGACCAGGGCCGGCGCAACCAGAACAAGGCCCAGGAGGGCCAGGCGCCGGATCACATGCCCGCCTTCTCGCGCTGTTCGGCCTCGGCCTTGCAGTCGATGCACTGGGTGGTCACCGGCCGGGCCTTTAGCCGGCGCTCGTCGATCTCGTCGCCGCAGGTCTCGCAGATGCCGTAGGTGCCCTCGTCGATCCGCTGCAGGGCCTCCTGGATCTTGGCGATGAGCTTTCGCTCGCGGTCCCGGATGCGCAACTGGAACGCCCGATCCGACTCGGCCGTGGCCCGGTCGGCGGGGTCGGCAAACGACTCCTCGCCCTCGATGAGTTCCGTCATCGTGGCCCGCGCCTCCCCCAACAGGGCGTCGAGCCGTTCCTGCAGCAGGTTCCGGAAAAACTCCAGCTTCTCGGCGTCCATCGTCTGTGTCCCCTAGACTACGGGTTGGGCGAGCCGCCGGGGTTTGCCGCACCGGGCCCGCGTTGTGGTACCATCCCCCGATCGGAAAGCCCGGGATTATAGCAACCTCGCCACCCAGGGAGAACCCCCATGGTTCGGTCGGCCGTCGTGGCAGTTCTCGCCGTGCTCTCGCCGCTTTTCGCCTGGGCCGCCTCCCCCCTGGCCAACGCCCTGAGCGCGCGGGCCGTGGGCATGGGCGGGGCGCTCCGGGCCCTCGCCGCCCCCGTGGAGGCGGCCTCGGTGAACCCGGCGGCCATCGGGATCCGGCGCGGGTTCTTCGGCGGTGCCGCCTACCTGACACGCCGGCAGGGCGCCTTCGACGCCCTTCGGCTCACGGTGCTCGACAACGCCACCTCTCCTTTCGGCGGCGCCATCCAATACTTGAGGCTCCAGGGCGAGGAGGAGAGGGAGGACCTGAGCCTCGGCATCGCGGGCGGCCGGGCGGGCCAGTGGTGGGGCGGCACGATCCGGTACGTCCACGGCCGGGGCCGGGGCGAGACCGAGTGGGACGACGTGTTCACGGGCGACGTGGGGGTCCTGTTCGCGCGGCCCCAGGGGGTGCGGATCGGGATCGCGGTGGAGAACGTGGTGGACACGTCCCTCGATTTCCTGGAACCCAGAGCGGGGGCCGGCCTCGCCTGGACCGGCGTGCGGGGCTGGAACTTCGAGGTGGACGTGGTGCGGGGGTTCGACCGGGATGTGAGCCGCGGCCTCGACCTCCACCTGGGCGCCGAGGCCACCCGGCCGGGATCGCCCTGGACGTTCTGGCTGGGGCAGATGTGGCGGGGCGACACCGGGAAGGACTACGCCTCGGCCGGGGTGGGCTGGAGCGGCCACGGCATCGAGGCCGGCTACGCCGTCCAGAAGGCCCGGCAACGGGCGGGCGAGTGGCTCCACGTGCTGAGCGTGTCGGGGTCGTTCTGATCGAAGCGGTCTTCGCCCTGCCGGTCTACGCTCCGCCCGCCTCCTCGCGCACCCAGGTGCCGCTCTTCCCCCCCTCCTTGCGCAACAGCTTCACGTCGCCGATCACCATGCCCTTGTCCACGGCCTTGCACATGTCGTAGACCGTGAGGGCGGCCACGCTGGCCGCGGTCAGGGCCTCCATCTCCACGCCTGTGCGGCCCGTCACCTTCACCTCGGCCCGGATGTCCACCCGGTGGTCCTCCTCCACGAGGTCGAACTCCATCGTGACCGACGAGATCGCCAGGGGGTGGCAAAGCGGGATCAGGTAGGGGGTCTGCTTGGCCGCCTGGATCCCCGCGATCCGGGCCACCGACAGCACGTCGCCCTTCTCCAGGCTCCGGTCCACGATGCGGCGGAACGTCTCGGGTCCCACCCACACGCTCGCCGCGGCCACGGCCCGGCGCTCCGTGGGGGCCTTTCCGCCCACGTCCACCATGCGGGCCGCCCCCGACTCGTCGAAATGGGTGAAGCCCCGGCTCATGGGGCGCCCT
>NZ_BAAHFQ010000246.1:0-3127 GCF_054681715.1 Deferrisoma sp. | reverse complement strand
GCTCCCACTCGGCCACGGGGCCGTTTCGGATGCCCGTGAGCGCCGTGACGGGGTTGATCGCGCAGTTCACGGCGAGCTTCTTCCACACCGCCGGCCGGGGGTCGTCCACGGCCCGGGCCGGGAGCCCGGCCCGGGTGAACGTTTCGGCCACCCGGGCGGTGAAGGCGTCGGGACCCGGCCGGTAGGGCCCCAGCAGGGTCTCCCCCCGGCCGCCGTGGCGGATCTCCCCGGGCCCGAGCTGGGTGGCCCCCTGGGCCGTGACCCCCACCAGGAGCCGCTCGGCCGGCACGGCCCGGGCGAGCACGTCGGCCGCGCCCAGGCCGTTCTGCAGGGTCAGGACCCGGGTCTCGGGACCCAGGAGGGCCGGAAGCGAGGGCAGGACCGACCGCGTCTGGTGGGCCTTCACGAACACGAGCACGAGGTCCGCCGGGCCCGCTTCGGCGGCGCGGGTCGTGGCCCGCACCGGCACGTCGGCCACCTCCCCGTCCCGGTGGAGCCGCACCCCCCGGGCGCGCAGGGCCTCCACCTCGAGCGGGTCGATGTCGATCAGGGTCACGGGCACCCCGGCCCGGGCCAGGTGGGCCCCGAACAGGCACCCCATGGCCCCGGCGCCCACGATGGCCACCCGGAGGGCGCTGGGCCCTGGGCCGACGTCGTTCATGGCGTGTTCCTCCCGGGCTGGGGGCTCGGGATCCGGATCTCCACCTCCCGGGACGGGAGGCTTCGGTTCCCGGCCGCGTCCTCCACCACGATCCAGTACCGGAGCACCACCCCCGGTGCCGCGTCCCGGTCCAGGTACCGGGTTTCGGCGCCGCCCACCCGGGCGATTTCCTCCGCTCGGGCGTCCCCCGCCTTCCGGAAAATCCGCACCCGGGCGTAGGGCTCGGGCCCCTCCGGCACCCAGGCGAGGAGCGCCCCTCCCGGGTCGGTGAACGCGGCGAGGGTCGAAGGAGCGACGGGGGGCGTGGTGTCCACCGCGATCAGGCGCACAGGGGCGCCGGGGCTCTCCACCTCCCAGCCCTCGGGGGTGCGGCCGGCCACCCGGACCTCGGCCTCGACCGCCCGGCCGTTTTCGAGACCCTCCACCTCGACCCCGCCGTCACCCGCCGGGGCCCGGGCCAACCGCTCGCTCCGGGCCCCGTAGACCCGCAGCTCCAGGGGCTCGACCCCCTCGGGCCACCCGGCGGGTTCCACCCGCACGAAGGCCCGGCCGTCGCCCGGGATCGGCTCGACCCGGGGGGGAGCAAGGGGAACCCAGGTGATGTCGGCCGGCGCCGAGGGCGGCCCCGGCCGGCCCTCCGGGTCGAGGGCCCGCACCCGGTACCGGTAGGTCCAGCCGGGCCGGGTGTCGGGGTCCTCCCAGGCCTCGGCCGGAAGCCCCCGGGCCGCCCGCTCCACCGGGTCCACCCGGGCCACCCGTTGGGGGGCCTCGGGGCACGAGGCGCAGGCGTCCTCGCCGGGGGCCCACTCGGCCCGCAGGACGGCGTAGCCCCCGATCCCTTCGAGGGGCCGGCCGCCCAGGTCCTTGCGGGGCCGGTCCCAGGCGACCCGGAGCACCCCCCCCGGGGCCGAGAGCCGGACCCCTTCGGGCGCCGCCGGAAGCCGCAGGCTCGACGGCACCGGGTCGCCCCGCCGGCCGCACCCCGCGGCGAGCGCGAGCAAGAGGAGCCCGGCGAGGGCCCCGAGACGCCGGAACGAAGCAGACTCCCTCGTCGGCCCTCCCGCGACGACAGGCGCAGCCGGCCGCTTCGGGGCCGCCCGGCGGCCTTTCACCCTACTCCCGCCGGGGCCAGACCGCGTCGAGGCGGGTCCAGCCGAGCTGGGCCTCCCGCCGCACGTTGTCCGGGGCGGGCCCACCGAGCACGGTGCGTCGGGCCACGCTGGCCTCGGGGTCGAGCACGGCGTAGACGTCCTCCCCGAACAGGGGCGAGACGGAGCGGAAGGTCTCGAGGTCCAGGTCCTCGAGGCCGCACCCCTTGGCCTCGGCCAGGGCCACGAGCCGGCCGGCCGCCTCGTGGGCCTGGCGAAAGGGGAGGCCCTTGGCGGCGAGGTAGTCGGCCAGCTCCGTGGCCAGGAGGAACCCGGCCTTCAGGGCGGCCCGGGCCCGGTCGGGCCGGACCTTGAGGTGGCGCATCATCTCCACCGTGATCGCGAGGCTCCCCTTCACGGTGTCCAGGGTGTCGAACACCGGCTCCTTGTCCTCCTGCATGTCCTTGTTGTAGGCCAGCGGGAGGGCCTTGAGGGTGGTGAGCAGCGCGATCAGGTTCCCGTAGGCCCGGCCGGTCTTGCCCCTGAGGAGCTCCGGCACGTCGGGGTTCTTCTTCTGGGGCATGATGGACGAGCCCGTGCAGAACCCGTCGGAGAGCTCGATGAACCCGAACTCCTGGCTCGACCAGAGGACGAGCTCCTCCGACAGCCGGGAGAGGTGCATCATCACCACCGACCCGGCGAACAGGAACTCCAGGGCGAAGTCCCGGTCGGAGACCGCGTCGAGGCTGTTGCGGCACACCTCGTCGAACCCGAGGTCCCGGGCCACCCTCTCCCGGTCCAGGGGGTAGGGCGACCCCGCCAGGGCCCCCGCGCCCAGGGGCGAGCGCCGGATCCGCCCCAGGGCGTCCCGGTAGCGCTCCATGTCCCGGAGGAACATCTCGAAGTAGGCGAGCCAGTGGTGGCCGAAGGTCACGGGCTGGGCCCGCTGGAGGTGGGTGTACCCGGGCAGGAGGATGTCGGCCTCGGCCTCGGCCCGCTCCAGGAGCACCTCCCCCAGCCCCCGCAGGAGGTCGAGGATCTCGGGCACCTCGTCGGCCAGGTAGAGCCGCAGATCCAGGGCCACCTGGTCGTTGCGGCTCCGGGCGGTGTGGAGCTTCCCGCCCACGGGGCCCACGAGCTCGGTGAGCCGGTGCTCCACGTTCATGTGGATGTCCTCGAGGGCCTCGGTGAGCTCGAGTTCGCCGCGCTCGATCTCGGCCAGCACCCGCTCGAGGCCCCGCACCAGGGTCTCGGCCTCCTCCTCGGTCAGGATGCCCACGGCCGCGAGCATGCGGGCGTGGGCGATGGAGCCCCGGATGTCCTGGCGGTACATCCGGCGGTCGAACCCGATCGAGGCCGTGAACCGCTCGACGATCTT
>NZ_BAAHFQ010000245.1:0-3175 GCF_054681715.1 Deferrisoma sp. | reverse complement strand
CGGGGTGACGACCTCCTCCATCCAGGTGGCCGTGGCCTCGAACCACCACCCCTCCTTCCGCCAGCGCGAATCCGGCACCGCCGCCTCGTCGTCCCACGGGTACCCCAGGGACCGCTGGACGGCGTGGAACAGCTCGTGGGCTGCGGTGGCCCGCAGGACGGCCGCCTCATCATGGGTGTGGGCGGAGAAGTCGTCGTTCACCACCATGTAAGCCACACCGAAATCGGTGTCGATTTCGGTGTAGGCATAGTACGAGGAATCCAAAAGCACCGGGGTTCCCTCGACCACCACCCCCGTGTTCCCCACGTACACGTCGATGTAGTAGCGGTCGGAGCCGTAGGGTGCCGGGAACCCCAGCCCCACCAGGGTGTCGTAGGCGTCTTCCAGGGCATCGGCCCACTCGCCGACCCAGTCGGGCTTGCCGTCACCGTTGCTATCGCCCCAGTCTGTGTCACTCGCGTCGTAGCCGTCGCCCCACAAGACCCGGAAATGCTCCGTGGTCAACACATGGGCCCCAGCCGTGTCGACCGGGGCAACCTCCCGCAGCGCGGCCCGCCGAGGAAGCGGCGCAAACCGCACCTGGGGGCCGCGGTCCCTCACCCCCGTGCCGCACCGGGCGGCCCATCCCTCCCCGGCCAAGCCGGCGAGCATTCCCGCGCACAGGAGGAGGCATCCGATCGTTGCGCGTTTCGCCATTGGGGTCTCCTTGGGGGCCGCACCCGCCCCGTCTCGGCACGGATCGGCACGACCCCCACCGAACCTTACCTTGCCCCCAGGCCCCGCCGCCAGTCCTTGGCCCCCGGCCGTCGCTTGCGCTACCCTGGCGGGGGCGAGGAGGGACGGCGTGGACGGTTGCGTGCGCGAGATGTTGGAGGCGGCGGAGGACCGGGAGCTCCATCCGCGGGCGGCCCGGTCGGCCCGTTCGCGGGGGCGGGCGCGGCCCGAGGAACCCTGCGACATCCGGCCCTGCTTCCAGCACGACCGGGACCGGATCCTCCACTCCAAGGCCTTCCGCCGGCTCAAGCACAAGACCCAGGTGTTCCTGGCCCCGGCGGGCGACCACTACCGCACCCGGCTCACCCACACCCTCGAGGTGAGCCAGATCGCCCGCACGATCGCCCGGGCCTTGCGGCTCAACGAGGCGCTGGTCGAGGCCATCGCCCTGGGCCACGACCTCGGGCACACCCCCTTCGGCCACGCCGGGGAAACCGTGCTCCGGGAACTCCGGCCCGGGGGGTTCCACCACGCCGTCCAGAGCCTGCGGGTCGTCGATCTGCTGGAACGGGGCGGCCGGGGGCTCAACCTCACCCACGAGGTGCGCGAGGGCATCCTCCACCATTCCAAGGGTCGCGGGGAGATCCTGGCCACGGGGGTGAGCCTGGAGGCCCAGGTGGTGCGGGTGGCCGACCTCATCGCCTACCTCAACCACGACGTGGACGACGCCCTGCGGGCCGGGGTGATCCGCCGCGAGGAGATTCCGGCCCGGGTGCGGGCCGTGCTGGGGGAGACCCACGGGCAGCGGATCGACCGGATGGTCCGGGACGCCGTGGCCGAGACCATGCGGCGCGGCTGGGAGGCCATCGCCCTGGGCGAGGAGGTCCACGCCGCGGCCTTGGAGCTGCGGGAGTTCCTGTACGAGCGGGTGTATGAAAACCCGACGGTCCACGGCGATTTCGTCAAGGCGAAAAAGATCCTGGAGGAGCTCTACGGCCACTTCGTGGCGAACCCCGACTGGTTCCTGGAGACCCTGGCCCAGCCGATCCCCGGGGAGAAAATCGAGGACCTCGCGGCCGACTTCGTCGCGGGCATGACCGACCGGTACGCGATCCTGCTCTACGAGCGGATCTTCATGCCCCAGCCCTGGAAGGTGATTTAGGGACGGCGGCCCGGTCGACGGCCGGCTCGGGCTCCCCTCGCCCCGCCGGCGCACCGAGCGCCGGAGACCGGTGACCGACTTCGCTTCAGTTTTTCGTAAGACGGCCGAAACGTAGGGAGAACCGCCAAGGGAGACGTCATGCCCAAGACCGTGCTGGTGGTGGACGACAGCCCCACGATCCGGGAGGCCGTGCGCCTGGCCCTGGCGGGGGAACCGTGGGACGTGGTCGAGGCGGCGGGGGAGGAAGAAGCCTTGGCCGCGCTCGGCGAGGCCTCCCCCGACGTGGTCCTGTGCGACGCCGATCTGGGCGAAGGTGACGGCTTGGGCCTGTGTCGCAGGCTGCGAGAGCACCCGGCAGCGGCCCGGGCGCCCGTGGTGCTGATGGGGGCCCGGGTGGCCCCGGCCGCGGCCAAGGCCGCCGGCGCCATCGCGATCCTCGCGAAACCCTTCTCCTCCGAGGAACTCCTCGGGGCACTCCAGGAGGCCGTGGAAATGCAAAGCTTCGGCATGGACAACCTGGAACTGGACCTCACGGCCGAGGCCGACGAGAAGCGTCCGGCCGGGGCCGCTCCGGCTCCGGCGGGCGATGAGGTGGAGATCATCGACCTCTCGGACGAGGACGACCTCTCGGAGTTCGAGCTCCTGGAGGACCTGGAGCCGATCGAGGTGCCGCCGCCCGGGGAGGAGGAGCCGGAACTGGGCCTCGACGACCTCCTGTCGTTCGAGGCCGATCTGGGCCACGGGGAGGACGCCGGACAGCCGGTGGACCTCGAAGCGGCTGCCCCGGCCGGGGCGGGCGAGGCGGAGGACGAGATCGGGGATCTCCTGGCCTCGATCGGCGAGGAGCCCGCGGAACCCGCGGCCGCCCCCGTCGAGGGGGACGACGAGGACATCGGCGACCTCCTCGCCTCGATCGCGGACGAGCCCGCCGAGGCTCCCGCCGCCGAGCCCGCGGGGGAGGACCTCGACCTGGGGGAGGGCCCCTGGGCCGCCCCTGAGGAGGAGGCCCCCCCCGCCGGCGAACCGGGGGCCCCGGAGGAACCCGGCGAGCCCCTCGGGAGTGCGCCGGGTGCGGGCGCGCCGCCCCCCGAAGAGGCCGCCGCCCTCCCGGAAGAACCCCTCTCCGACGAGGTGCCGGAGGAGCCGGCCGCCGCTGCGGCCGCCACTTTCCCCGAGACGCCCGAGGCCTACGAGGAAGGCGCCACCGGCTGGGAGGAGCCCGGCCAAACCCCGCCCCACCGGGCCGACTGGGACGAGGGGGTGGAGGAACCGGCGACACCGGCGGCGGCCGCCGCGGAT
>NZ_BAAHFQ010000244.1:0-3183 GCF_054681715.1 Deferrisoma sp. | reverse complement strand
TATGAGTTTGGAGTCGATCGCCGACGTGATCAAACGAACCACTCCACCCCCACCGAACCCGGCGCTGCCGGTGGCAGCCTGATCTATCAACCGAGGATGACGCGGTCGGCTTCTTACACCACCTTGACGGACGTGACCGTTTTGAGGCCTCGCAATCGTTCGGTCACGAGCGCCTTGCCTGTGCTGTATCGGGAGAGGGGCAGAGTGACGGATCCATCGTAAGTCGGATGCCGCACTCGCGCACGGCCGGAAGCAGGCCCCACGCCCCCCCGGTCGCGTTGGGCGTCTCTGCTGCCGCTGGGTGAATGGGAAGCTGGAAGGCTGGAACGCTGGGATGCTGGGAGGCTGGCAGGCTTGGTGAAAGCACCGGGCCAAAATCCCCGCCGAAGTTGAGGTGACCGAAGATCGTGGACCGGAGACCGACCAAACGGGCATCGCGATGGTCTTGAGCCTTCCGGGTTCCCAGCCTTCCGGCTTCCCGGCGGCTCGGCGCTGGGGGCTCGTCCTGGCGTCGGGGGTGGTGGCGGCGGTGCTGTTGGTCTGGGTGCTCCGCACCGCCGAGCGGATCCGGGACGAGGCCCGGGACCGGTTTTTCGAGCAGTACAACCACCAACAACTTCTCCTGGCCCAACAGGCCGCCCGCACCATCGAGGGCACCTTCGCCACCTTCCGTCGGCACCTTTCGCTGGTGGCGAGCCTCTTCGAGGAGGGTGAGGTCTCCCGGGACACGGCCGCCCGGTTCGCCAACAGCCTGCGGCGCACCTACGACACCCTGTCGGATCTCCCCATCATCGATCTCGTGGTGTTCGACCGGGACGGCACGGTGGTGGCCATCGTGCCCGAGGACACCTACACCCTGGGCCGCAACTATGCCTGGCGGGGGTACTACCAGTGGGCGCGCGACCGGGGCGCGCCGGGGCGGATGTACGTGACCCCGTTCATGACCATGCAGGGCGGCCAGCACCGGGGCGACAAGGCCCTCATCGTGGCGGAGGGGATCTACGGCCCGGCCGGGGCGTTCAAGGGGGTGGTCACCTTCACCGTGAACTTCGACCGGCTGGCCCGGGACCAGGTGCTTTCGGTGCGGATCGGGCGGGAGGGGTACGCCTGGCTCGTGGACGCCGACGAGCGAAGCGTCCTGGTCGACCCGGCGGGCAAGATCGGGGGCCAGAGCTTCGAGCAGGCGTTCCAGGATCGCTGGCCCGTGCTCTACACCCTGCTCGACCGTGCGGCCCGGGAGAGGGAGCCGGGGGTGGGGTGGTACGAGTTCGAGGACCCGTCCGACCCCGCCCGGACCGTGCGCAAGCTCGTGGGGTACACCCCGGTGCGGGTCGAGCAGCGGGTTTGGATCCTGGGCGTGTGTACCCCGGTGCGGGAGGTGGAGGCCGTGATGGCCTCGTTTCTCCGGGAACAGGGGCGGTTTACCGCGGCCACCATCGGCGCGATCCTCCTGGGCAGCCTCCTGCTGGCCTCCGCCTTGGCGGCCTGGAACCGGGCCCTGAGCCGCCGGGTCGAGGCCCGCACCCGGGACCTGAACCGGGCCCGCCGGGAGCTGGAGGCGGCGGTGGACGAGATCGTGGCCGCGAAACGCCTGGCCGCGGCCGGCAACCTGGCCCTCGGGGTGGTCCACGAGATCCGAAATCCCCTTTCGTCCATCCGGATGAACATCCAGATGCTCCGGGAGACCGTGGGGCCCGGGGGCGACGCGGACGAGAACTTCGCCATCATCGAGGAGGAGATCCAGCGCCTGAACGGGCTGCTGCAGGGGATCCTGTCGTTCGCCCGGCCCCAGGAACTGCGGCCCGTGCCGGTGGACCTGGAACGCCTGGTGCGCTCGGTGGTGTCCTTGTGCGAGGAGCGGCTGCGCCAGTCCGGCGCCGAAGCCAAGGTGGTGGCCGAGGCGAATCTGCCGCCCGTGCGGTGCGACCCGGACCAGGTGCGCCAGGTGGTGTGGAACCTGGTCCTGAACGCGGTCGAGGCCATGGAGTCCGGGGGCGCGGTGCGAACGGTCCGGATCGAGGTGGGCCGGGACGGCCCGTGGGGCATGGTCCGGGTCTCCGACACCGGGCCGGGCATCGCGCCCGAGGTGCTCGAGAACCTCTTCGACCCGTTCGTGACCACGAAGGCGGGGGGAGGGGGGTTGGGCCTGGCCGTGAGCCAGCGGATCGTTTTGCGGCACGGGGGCAAGATCCTGGCGGAAACCCAGGGAAGCGGCGCGGCCTTCACGGTGTTCCTGCCCATCGTCGGGCCGCGGGGAGGGGAGGCGGGGTGAAAACGATTCTCGTCGTGGACGACGACCGGTCGATCCGGCGGAGCCTCCAGCTCCACCTGAAGCGCCGGGGGTTCCGGGTGCTCCTGGCCGGGGCCGCCCGGGAGGGGCTCGACCTGGCCGGCCGGGAGTCGCCGGATCTGGTGCTCCTCGATCTGCGGCTTCCGGGGGAGGACGGGTTCTGGTTCCTCGACCGGTGCCGGGGCCTGCGGCCCGACACCCCGGTGGTGGTGATCACGGCCTACGACGACATGACCACCGCGGTGGAGGCCATGCGGCGGGGGGCCATGGACCACCTGGGCAAGCCCCTCGATCTCGGGCACCTCGACGCCGTGATCGGCAAGGCCCTCGATCTCGCCGCCCTGGCCCGGCGGGGCTACGCCTTCGCCGAGGCCCCCCCGCCGGCTTACGACCCCCACGTGATCGTGGGCCGGAGCCGGGCCATGAAGGAGGTGTACAAGGCCATCGGGGCCGTGGCCGACTCCCCGGCCACCGTGCTCATCCAGGGGGAGAGCGGCACCGGAAAGGAACTCGTGGCCCGGGCCATCCACTACAACGGCCGGTTCCGCACGGGGCCGTTCGTGGCCGTGGCCTGCTCGGCCCTGGCCCCCGGGGTTCTGGAAAGCGAACTCTTCGGCCACGAGCGCGGCGCCTTCACCGGCGCGGTCCAGGCCAAACCGGGGAAGTTCGAGTTGGCCGAGGGGGGCACCCTGTTCCTCGACGAGGTCTCCGAGATCCCCCTGGACGTGCAGGTGAAGCTCCTGCGGTTCCTGCAGGAGCGGGAGTTCGAGCGGGTGGGGGGCGTGGAAACCCGGCGGGCCCGGGTGCGGGTGGTGGCCGCCACCAACCGGGACCTGGCCGACCTGGTGGCCCGGGGCGCGTTCCGCCACGACCTCTATTACCGGCTCCGGGTC
>NZ_BAAHFQ010000243.1:0-3191 GCF_054681715.1 Deferrisoma sp. | reverse complement strand
TCTGACGGTGCCGGTGCCCGGAACCCGGGCCCGGAACCTCCAGGACCTCCTGAACCGGTACCTGGAATCCCAAAAGCGAACCGCCCGGGCCGCCCACCGGATCGACCGGTACACGACGGGGCTCGTGGTGTTCGCCAAGGGCCGCCGGGCCTGGGAGGGGCTCGTGGCCCAGTTCCGGGCCCACAGCCCGGAGCGGGTGTACCTGGCCGTGGTCCGGGGCCGGCTCGAGGACGACGCCGGCACCTTGCGCCACCGGCTTGAGCTCACCCGCGACGGGTTCCGGCAGCGCGTGGTCGAGCGGGGTGGAACGTTGGCCGTGACCCACTACCGGGTGCTCGAGCGGTTCGCCGACGCCACCCTGGTGGAGGTCCGGCTCGAGACCGGGCTCAAGAATCAGATCCGGGTCCAGTTCCGGGCCGCCGGCCACCCGCTCGTGGGCGACCGCCACTACGCCTGGGAGGAGGAGGGCCGAACCCGCCTCGGGCGCCAAGCCCTCCACGCCTGGAAGCTCGGGTTCGCCCATCCCGTTACGGGGAAACCCCTCCGGTTCGAGAGCGTCCTGCCCCGGGACCTGGAAGCCCTGCTTCGCCGGCTCCGGGCCGGCCGGGAGGGTACCCCGAGCCCCTGATGGGAACCCCCGGCCACCCGCCGGTCCGTCGGTCCATCCGAGGAGGGGAATCCGAGAGTCTCGCTTAGCGCCGATTCGGCGCGGACCCCTCCCCGATCCCGACGCCATAACGCAACGGTACCGTTCACGATTTACGATTTACGATTCACGGCTTTTCCGGAGACCTTCCCATGGTGAACCCGCTGACGCCGGCGGCCCTGCGTCGCCGAATCGACCCTTCGCAACTGCCCTTCGAGACCACGGCCGAGCTTCCGCCCCGCCGGCGACCCCTGGGCCAGGAGCGCGCCGTGCGGGCCCTCGAGTTCGGGCTCGAGATGGAAAGCCCCGGGTACAACATCTTCGTGCTGGGCCCGCCCGGCGCCGGCAAACGGACGACCGCCCTCGCCCTGGTGGAGGAGGTGGCCCGGGCCCGCCCGGCGCCCGGCGACTGGGTGTACGTGTACAACTTCGCCGACGAGGAAAAACCCCGGGCCATCGAGCTCCCGGCCGGCATGGGCGAGGAATTCCGCGCCGACATGGAGCGGCTGGTCCAGGCGCTTCGGACCGAGATCCCGAAGGCCCTGGGGGGCGAGGCCTACGAGAAGGAGAAGGCGGCCATCGCCAAGCGTGCCCAAGAGGAGAAGGCCAAAGCCTTCCGGGAACTCGAGGCGGTGGCCAACGAACGCGGCTTCCTGGTGCAGCGAAGCGCCGAGGGGCTTGCCCTCGTCTACACCCACGAGGGCTCCCCCGTGAGCCAGGAGGACTTCGAGCGGCTTCCCGAGGAGGAACAGCGGGCGGTACGCGAAGCCCGGGAGGTGCTCCAGGCGAAGCTCCGGGAGACGGTGGAGCGGGTGAAAGAGATCGACCGCAGGGCCAAGGCCGATCTGGAGGCGTTGGAGAAGCGGGTGGCGCTTGCGGCCGTGGGCCACGAGATCGAGGCGCTGCTCGAGAAATACAAGGCTCACACCGGGGTGGTGGAGCACCTCAAGGCCGTGGAGGCCGACGTGGTGGAGAACCTCGACGAGTTTCGCTCCGGCGGGCAGGAGGGAGGGGGGCTCCCGTTCCCGTTTCGGGCGCCCGGCATCGAGGCCCGGGTGAAGCGCTACCAGGTCAACGTGCTCGTGAACAACCGGGACCTCGAGCACGCCCCGGTGGTGTACGAGTCGAACCCGACGTATCACAATCTGGTTGGCCGCATCGAGCACTACGTGCAACTCGGGGCCTTCGTCACCGACTTCACCCTGATCAAGGCCGGGGCGTTCCACCGGGCGAACGGCGGCTACCTCGTGCTCGACGTGCGCGACGTGCTCCTCAACCCCTTCGCCTACGACGCCCTCAAGCGGGTGCTCAAGGACGGCCGGATCCGGATCGAGGAGATCGGGGAGCAGTTTCGGCTCATCTCCACCACCACCCTGAAGCCCGAGCCCATCCCGGCCCGGCTCAAGGTGGTACTCCTGGGTACCCCCTGGATCTATTACCTGCTCCAGCGCTACGACGAGGACTTCCTCAAGCTCTTCAAGGTCAAGGGCGAGTTCAGCGAGGACATGGAGCTCAACGAGGACAACCTGATGGCCTACGCCTTCCTGGTGGCGAGCCACGCCAACGAGGAGGGGCTCCTGCCGTTTCGCCGGGAGGCCGTGGCCCGGGTGGCCGAGCACGGGCTTCGGCTGGCCGAGCACCAGTCCCGCATGGCCACCCATTACCTGGAGATCACCGACCTCGTGCGCGAGGCCCACCACTGGGCGCGCAAGGACGGCGCCGAGGCCGTGGGCGCCGAGCACGTGGACCGGGCGATTCGGGAAAAGGTGTACCGCTCGAACTACCTGGAGGAGTGGATCGGTCGGCTCATCGCCGAGGGCACCCTGATCGTGGACACCCGGGGCACGGCCGTGGGCCAGGTGAACGGGCTTTCCGTGTACGACCTGGGCGACTACTCGTTCGGGAAACCCTCGCGGGTCACGGCCAAGATCTTCCTGGGCCGGGAGGGTCTCGTGAACATAGAGCGCGAAAGTGAACTGGGGGGCCGCATCCACAACAAGGGGGTCCTGATCCTCCAGGGCTTTTTCGGGTCGCGCTACGCCCGGCGGTTCCCGATCTCGTTCGCGGCGAGCCTGTGTTTCGAGCAGTCCTACGCCGGGGTGGACGGCGACAGCGCAAGCTCCGCCGAGCTGTTTGCGCTCATCTCGGCCCTGGCCGAGATCCCGCTGCGCCAGGACCTGGCCGTGACCGGCTCGGTGAGCCAGCAGGGCCAGATCCAGGCCGTGGGCGGCATCAACGAGAAGATCGAGGGGTTCTACCGGACCTGCAAGGTCAAGGGCCTCACCGGCACCCAGGGGGTCATCATCCCCAAGGCCAACGTGCCCCACCTGATGCTCGACCCCGAGGTGGTGGAGGCCGTGGAACGGGGCCGGTTCCACATCTACCCCATCGAGACCGTGGACGAGGGCCTCGAGCTCCTCACGGGCCTACCGGCCGGGGAACTGACCCCCTACGGCACGTACCCCGACGGCACCGTGAACGGGAAGGTCATGCGAAAGCTCGAGCGGCTCGCGGCCCTGTGGCGGAAGATCCACAACGGCGAGGA
>NZ_BAAHFQ010000242.1:0-3236 GCF_054681715.1 Deferrisoma sp. | reverse complement strand
CCGGGCCTCTTCATTGACGTCGACCATCGTGTCTTCCCTCCTTGCCGCAGGTTGACCGCTACGGCTCTGGAGGATGACGCGGTGGTCTTTTCGTTTGCAAGGGCCCATGCCCTTCTTACACCACGTGTCTGGACTCTACTAGAAAGACTCGGTAGCGGCTGGAGTTCATGCGCTCTCCTCCCTGCTGGGTTCGGTCAATGGGCAGTGGACCCGGGCCCCGGGGTGGTCCCGGCGGGGCGTCGCGAGGAGGAGAGCAAGACCGGTGCCACGGTGCCAGTCGCCGGAAAGCCCCAGTCGTCGGGGAGGAGGGGAGGACGAAAAAGACGAATTTGTACGATGGTGGGGATGCTTAGGACAAAAGTGTCATTTATGCGGCGGGACAAACAAAGAGGGGGAGCCGGGCGCAGCTCTCCGGGGGGGCAAAGAGCGTTTGCAATCCCGACTCCCCCAACCGATTCGCCAAAGGGGGAGTGTTGCAGCCACTATGCCCCCCGGGTGCCAGGGTGTCAAGGGACCGGTACAATCTTTTTGCGGCGAATGCCGTGCCTCACGCCGCTTCGAACCACACCCGGCGACGGCGCAGGTGGGTGCGGATCCGGGCGGGCGGCCGGAACTTCCCGCTCAGGAGTTCCGTGGCCAGCGGATCCAGCACGTGGCGTTTGATCGTACGGCGAAGCGGTCGGGCGCCGTAGCGCGGGTCCGTGCCCTCCTCCACCAGGAACTCCTTGACCTCCGGGTCGAACTCGATCTCCAGGCGCCGGGGCTCCAGGTACCCCTCCACCTCCCGCAGCAGGATCTCGCAGATCTTGAGGCTCGCCTCCCGGTCCAGGGGCCGGAAGACGATCACCTCGTCGATCCGGTTCACGAACTCGGGGGGGAACTCGGCCCGGAGCGCCTTCAGGCTTTCGTTCTCCACCTCGTCGCACCCGGCGCACACCCCGAACCCCACCCTGCGCTCGAGGTCCTCCACCTCCCGGGCGCCCACGTTGCTCGTCATGATGATCACGGCGTCCCGGAACGACACCTTTCGGCCCTTGGAGTCGGTGAGGATGCCCTCGTCCAGCACCTGAAGGAGCAGTTGGTGGAGCTTGGGGTGGGCCTTTTCGATCTCGTCGAAGAGCACCACGCACCGGCCCCGGGCCATCACCGCGTCGGTGAGGTACCCACCCTCGCCGTGGCCGATGTACCCCGGGGGAGCGCCGATCAGCTTCGCGTACTCGTGGGACTGGGCGTACTCGCTGCAGTCCACCCGGACGAGCCGGTCGTCCTGGGCGAAGAGCACGTGCACCAGCGCCTTGGCGAGTTCGGTCTTCCCCACGCCGGTCTGGCCGAGGAAGAAGAAGCTCCCCACGGGCCGGTTGGGATCCTTGAGGCCGGCCGCGGCCCGCCGCAGCACCCGGGCGAGCCGTTCCACGGCCTCCCTCTGGCCCACCACCCGCTGCTCCAGGAGTTCCTCGAGGTGCAGAAACCTCTCCAGGTCCTCCTCGTCCCGGTGCTCCTTCTGTGGCTCCACCAGGTAGAGCTGGGCCTCCCCCTCGGCCTCGGTGACCGGCACCGAGATGCGGGAGATGTCGAGGTGGGGGTTCACGTCGACGCACAGATCGTAGAGGGCCTGCTCCACCCTGCGGCGCTCCTCGGGATCCGAGGCTTCCAGCAGTTCCGGAAGGATCTCGGCCGGGAACTCGGGGATGCAAAGCCCCAGGAGGAATGTGACGTACTCCTGCCGGTTCCGAAACCGGGCGCTCCCCAGGAGCCGTTGGGTTTCCGACTCGGTGAAGGACCGGACCCGGAGGAACCGGTCGAGGGGTTCGCTGTACCGTAGCACCGTGCTCACCGAAACCTTCATGGCAGCACTCCCTTGCCCCCGTTGTCCGAGGCTCTTGCTAGGTTACCAATCGGCGTTTCGGCCCGAAAACCTGACCCGCCGATCCCGCCGGTGCCGCCCTGGGTCCCCAAGGGCGGCACCGCCTGTGTCTATATTTTTGTGCACCCCCCGGGGGGGATCAAGGTGAGAGGGCGCGGTCCCTGTCGGCAAACGGGATTTCCGCAGGTCCTCGGGGGCGGGGTTGGGCGGCCCAGTGACGGCGGGGGCGTAACGGCCGGAAAGGCCCAACCGACGCGGGTTCTCCACGGGTTCGTCGCTGTTTGATTTTTCTGCCGAACGTTTGTTCGGTTGGGTATCCCCGGGAACGGGGCTGAATCGCCGTTCAACCAGGGAGAAATTCCCTTGACCCGTGGCATCGTTTGCTCTAGGTTGACGCCTCACTTTAGCAGGACTGAAACCGATTCAGCACTCCTTAAGACCACGAGGGTGGACGGACGGCATGAAGAAGGAGGTTCTGGAGAAGCTCAACCTGGGGGGGAAGATCAAGGAGCTTCGCCTCCAGCGGGGGTTGACCCTCAAGGACCTGGCCGAGAAGACCGGATTCAGCCCGGCACTCCTGAGCCAGGTGGAGAACAACCTGGTGTCCCCCTCCATCTCCACCCTCTGGAACTTCGCCGAGGCCCTCGGCGTCAAGATCGGGTACTTCTTCCACCAGGAGGCCGAGGAGCACAAGGACTACGTCCTGACCCGGGCCGGGAAGGAGGCCCTGGTGTACCGAAACGAGCTCCCCCACACGCTGCCGTACCGGGATCTGGCTTACGGCTACGAGGGCCGCACCATGAGCCCGATCCTCCTGGCGTGCGAGGAACCGTGTGAATTCTCGCTCAAGGAGCTCCCTTACGAGGGGGAGGAGTTCCTGCACGTGCTCGACGGACGGCTCCACGTGGAGTACGGGGGCCAGGAGTTCGAGCTGGGACCGGGCGACAGCCTCTATTACAACGCCCAGCTCCCCCACCGGCTCCGGGTGCCGGAACGGGCGCGGTTCCTGGCCGTGCTCTACGAGGCCCACCGGAACTGAGGGGCGGGAAGGGCTGAACCGGGAGCCACCCGGAGCTTTGGCGTTCCCGCTTTCTGGCTTTCAAGTCTTGTAGCTTGCGAGGAGGAGATCGCGATGTCTTCCGTTCGTGAGGTGGTGATCGTTTCCGCGTGCCGCACGCCCATCGGCTCGTACCTGGGAAGCCTGTCCCCGCTCAAGGTGACCGAACTGGGAGGGATCGCCGTGGCCGAGGCCGTGCGCCGGGCCGGGGTGGCCCCCGACCGGGTGGACGAGTGCATCATGGGCAACGTGCTCCAAGCCGGCGTGGGCCAGAACCCGGCCCGCCAGGCGGCCCTGAAGGGCGGCCTGGCCCCT
>NZ_BAAHFQ010000241.1:0-3255 GCF_054681715.1 Deferrisoma sp. | reverse complement strand
TCGCCCTTCGCATCACCGAAATTGAGTCGCCGACCGAGCGGATCCGCAAGCTCGGGCCGTCCTGACCTGCCCCCCTGGGCCCTGGACGCGATCCAGGCCCGCGGGTTCTTGCGGATCGGCGCCGACTCCCCCCTCGAAGCCGTTTGCCTCGATGTGGCACCCGACCGGGTGGTCCTCGTCCCCCTGGCCTCCCCCCCTCCCACCGTGGCGCGCGGCGGGGCACCGGCCGAGTTTCGGGTTCCCGGCACGGGGGGCGTGCTTCGGGTGGCCGGCCGGCTGGCCGTCGGGGCGGGAGACCGGTGGGTGCTGCGGATCGAAGGCGGCGGGGTCGAGCGGATCAACCGCCGGTCGGCCTACCGCTTGGCGTGCACCCTCAAAGCCGAATGGACCGTGGCAGAGGGGACCGACCGGCGCCCCTGCGTGGTGCTGGACCTCAGCGTGGGCGGGGCCCGGCTCTCGGCCGCCCCCCCGCTCCCCGCACCCGGAACCGAGCTGCGGCTCTGGATCCGGCTCGGCCCCGCCGAGATTCTGGGCCCGGTTCCGGCCCTCGTCCTTGAGGCCCGGCCCGACCCGAGGACGGCCCCCTTTCCCGGCCGGGTCCGGCTGCGGTTCGCGCCCCTGGCCGCCCGGGTCGAGGGCCGGCTCGCCCGGTTCATCGTCCAGGGCCAGAGGGAGCTCCTGCAAAAGGGCCTTCGGCCTTGAGCCTCACCCCCACACCACGAGCCCCAGGTCCCAGGGGCTTGTGAGGTTGGGGTGGTGGGGGAGCACCCGCACCACGTAGCCGTACCGGCCCGTGCGCTCGCAGGGGATCTCGCCCGCAAACTCGAACCCCCCGTCCTCCCGGCGCCCCTCGGACCGCAGGGTGCGGCGCCCGGGTTGCGCGATCCGGCCCGCCGGGTCCAGGGGCCCGTAGTAGACCTCCACCTGCACGTCGTCCGGGGAGAGCCCGTTTAGGTACACCAGGCACCGCAGGGGGAACTCCTCGCCCACCCGGCGCTCGTCCCCTTCCTCGGCCCGCACCTCGGCCACCCGGACCCCCGACCACGCCTCTCGTACCCGGGCCTTCCACCGGGCCAGGGCCCGGGCCGCCTGGTAGTTGCTCTGGGCGAACCGCTTCCAGAGCCCGAGGGCCGGCAGGTAGTACTTTTCGGTGTACTCCCGCACCATCCGGTTCGTGTTGAACACCGGGGTGAGCCGCTCCATGGCCGTCTTCACCTTCCGGATCCACCCCCGGGGCAGCCCGTCGTCGCCCCGGGTGTAATACAGGGGCACCACCTCGTTCTCCAGGAGGTCGTAGAGGTCCAGGCTCTCGACCCGGTCCTGGACCTCGGGGTCGTCGTACTCCTCGCCGTGGCCGATGGCCCATCCCACCTCGCCGTCGTAGGCCTCGTCCCACCAGCCGTCGAGCACGCTCAGGTGCAGGCCCCCGTTCGGCACCACCTTCATGCCGCTCGTGCCGCAGGCCTCCAAGGGCCGGCGGGGGGTGTTGAGCCACACGTCGCAGCCCTGCACCAGGTACCGGGCCAGGTTCACGTCGTAGTCCTCGAGGAACACGACCCGGTGCCGGAACGCCTTGTCCCGGCAGTGGTGCACGATCTGCTGGATGAACGTCTTGCCCTCGTTGTCCGCCGGGTGGGCCTTGCCCGCAAAGATGATCTGCACGGGCCGGTCCGCGTGGTTGAGGATCTTCGCAAGCCGCTCGGGGTCCCGAAACAGGAGAATCGCCCGCTTGTAGGTGGCAAACCGGCGGGCGAACCCGATCGTGAGGGCCTCGGGGTCGAGCACCTCCTCGGCCGCCCGCAGCTCGTCGGGCCGGGCGCCCCGGCGCTCCAGCTGGGTGCGCAGCCGGCGGCGCACGAACCCCACGAGACGCTCCTTGAGCCGCTCCTGGGCCCGCCAGAGCTCGTTGTCGGGGATGTCGTGGACCCGCTTCCACATGGCCTGGTTGAGGGGCTCATCCACCCACGACGGCCCCAGATACCGGTCGAACAGCCGGGCCATCTCGTCGGAGAGCCAGCTGCGCACGTGGATGCCGTTCGTGACGTGGCCGATCGGCACCTCCTCCTCGGGGATTCCCGGCCACACCCCGGCCCACATGCGCCGCGACACCCGGCCGTGGAGCCGGCTCACCCCGTTCCGGTGGCCGCTTAGCCGAAGGGCCAAGACGGCCATGGAAAGGGGCGCGTTCGGATCGTCCGGCCGCTCCCGGCCGAGGGCCAGGAGGTCTCCCACCCCGATCCCCGATTCCCGCAGATAGTCCCCCAGATGCTCCTCGAGCTCCGCCGGGGCGAAGAGGTCGATCCCGGCCGGCACCGGGGTGTGGGTGGTGAACACGCTTCCCACCCGCACGGCCTCCAGGGCCTCGGGAAACGAAAGTCCGGTGCGCTCCATGACCTGGCGGATCCGCTCCAGCCCCAGGAACGCGGAGTGGCCCTCGTTCATGTGGCACACCGCGGGCTCAATGCCGAGCGCCTGGAGGAGCCGCACCCCCCCCACCCCCAGCACGATCTCCTGGCGGATCCGCATCCCGGTTCCGGGGGCGTAGAGCTGGTAGGTGATGGCCCGGTCGGCCGGGGCGTTGGCCTCGAGGTTCGTGTCGAGGAGGTAGAGGGGGATCCGGCCCACCTGGGCCCGCCAGGCCCGGATCCGGACGGGCCGGCCCGAGACGCGCACCTCCACCTCCACGGGCGCGCCGTCGGCGTCGCGCACCGGCCGAAGCGGCATGTTGTACACGTCGTTTTCCGGGTAGACCTCCTGTTGCCACCCGTCGTGGGTCAGGTACTGGTGGAAGTACCCCTGGCGGTACAAAAGCCCCACCCCCACGAAGGGGAGCCCCAACTCGCTTGCGCTCTTCAGGTGGTCGCCGGCCAGCACCCCGAGCCCGCCGGCATAGATGGGCAGGCACTCGTGGATGCCGAACTCCATGGAAAAGTAGGCGATCCGCGCGTCCCCGAACTCCGGGTGCGCCTGGGAGGCCCAGGTGGGCATGGTGAGGTACCGCCCCAGGGCCTGGGCCACCCGGTCCATGTGGGCCAGGAACACGGGGTCCTTCGCCAGCGTCTCGAGGCGCGCCTGGTCCACCTGCCCCAGCAGGGCCACGGGGTTGTGGCCCGCGGACGACCACAGGTCGTGGTCGATGCGGCGAAAGAGGTCCACGGCCTCGGGGTTCCACACCCACCAGAGGTTGTGGGCGATCTCCAGGAGAGGGGCGAGCCGCTCCGGTAGCCGCGGGATCACCGAGAAGGTTCGGATCTG
>NZ_BAAHFQ010000240.1:0-3264 GCF_054681715.1 Deferrisoma sp. | reverse complement strand
TGGGGCCACGAGGTGGAGGTGCTGGAGTCCCGCCCCGAGCCCGGGGGCATGCTCCGGTGGGCCATTCCCGAATACCGCCTTCCCAAAGACGTGGTGCGGGCCGAGATCGAACGGGTCGCGGGGCTCGGCGTGCGGATCCGCACCGGGATCCGGGTCGGCGAGGACCTGCCCTGGGCCGAACTCCAGGGCTACGACGCGGTCCTCCTGGCCACCGGGGCCGGGCGGGAGCGCCGCCTGGGGATCCCGGGCGAGGACCGGGAGGGGGTGTGGTCCGGGCTCTCGTTCCTGGCGGCGGTCAAGGAGGGGGAGGCGCCCGCGGTCGGACGCCGGGTGGCGGTGATCGGGGGCGGAAACACCGCCATCGACGCCGCCCGGTCGGCCCGGCGGCTCGGGGCTGAGGTCACCGTGTACTACCGGCGGGCACCCGAGCGGATGCGGGCGATTCCCGAGGAGGTGGAGGCCGCCCGGGCCGAAGGGATCTTCTTCCGGTTTCACGCGGCGCCCGAGGCCATCTCGCCGGGCCGGAGCCGGCCCCTCTCGGTGCGGTTCCGGAACACCCGGGCCGATGCGGAGCGACCCTTCGGGCTCTCGCCCCAGGCCGAGGGACAGCCGGCCGAGTTCTGGGCCGAGGTGGACGCGGTGATCGTGGCGGTGGGGATGGAGCCGGCGCTGCCCGAGGGCGCCCCGCCGGACCTCGCGCCGGACCCCTGGGGTCGCACCGGGGTTCCGGGGCTCTACGTGGCCGGCGACGCCCGCCCCGGGGCCGAGGGCACCGTGGCCCACGCCGTGAACGCCGGCAAACGGGCGGCCCTGGCGATCCACGCCGACCTTCTGTGCGAGCCCTTGGACGGAAAGACCCTGCGGGTGGCCCGGGGGCCGGGGGTGAGCGTGGAGGCCTGGGCGGACCCCGCCGGCCCGAGGGCCGGCCGCGCCCAGGCGGTTCCGCCGTTGCGGATGATCCAACGGCGGTATTTCGCCGACGCCCCCCCGGCGCGGATGCGCCGGCTCCCGCCCGACGAGGCGATCTGGGGGTTCGCCGAGGTGGACCGGGGCCTTCCGGCCGAGCGGGCCGCCCGGGAGGCCCGGGAGCGGTGCTTTCACTGCGGGGTCTGCACCCGGTGCGACCGGTGCCTGGAGGCCTGCCCCTTCGGGGCGATCTCCCGGGAGGGCGACGCCTACCGGGTGGACGAGGCGAAATGCACCCTGTGCCGGCTGTGCCAGGTGGAGTGCCCCCGGGGCGCGATCACCATGCCCCGCACGGAGTCGTGCGTGGGATGCGGCTACTGCACCACCTGGTTCGAGTGCCCCGCCCTGGTGCGGGGGCCCGACGGCCGGGCCCGGGTGGACGAGCAACTGTGCGTGGAGTGCGGCCTGTGCGTGCAGGTCTGCCCCCAGGGGGCGATCCGGCCCAAGGCGCCGGAGGCGGCCTCCCCTACCGAATGAGCCACTCGCCCCCGCACCAGGGGTAGTCCTCCGGCGTTTCGGCGAGCCCGGCCTCGGCAGGCCAGCGGGCGAGGTCCGCCGTGGGATCGGGATCGCCCGGGGAGACCGGTTCCCCCACGGGGCCCGGTGCCCACAGGGGCTCCCGGTTCTCGGCCCGAAACGCCTCACCGGCCCGGCGACGGGCCCCCTCCAGGAGTTCCGGGAGGGTCTCGGGCCCCTCCGCCACGAACCCGAACCGGTCCTCCAGGAACACCCAGGCCCGCACCCCTCCCCCGGGGCCGAGCGCCTCCTCCAGGCGCCGCAGTACGGCCCGCATCACCTTGAGGTTGGCGAAAAACGGCTTCCCCTCGGCCGTGCGCCAGACACCCCGCACCACCATCACAGCGAACTCCGTCCTTCCAGGGCCCGGCCCAGGGTGAGGGCGTCGATGTACTCCAGGTCGCCCCCCAGGGGCACGCCCCGGGCGATCCGGGTCACCTTGACCCCCAGGGGGTCGAGGAGCTTCTTTAGGTAGAGCGCCGTGGCCTCCCCCTCCACGTGGGGGTTCGTCGCCACGATGACCTCCTCCACCTCCCCCCCGCGGACCCGGTCCACGAGTTCCCGGACCCGCAGGTCCTCCGGCCCCACCCCCTCCATGGGCGACAGGTGCCCCCCGAGGACGTGGTACAGCCCGAAGTAGCTCCGGGTGCGCTCGATCGCGAGGAGCGCCGCCTGGTCCTCCACCACGCACACCACCCGACGGTCGCGGCGCGGGGAACTGCAGATCGCGCAGGGATCGGCGTCGGTCACCTGGAAACACACGGAACACGGCCGGATCTTATCCCGCAGGTCCACCAAGGCGCGGGCCAGCGCCTCCACATCGGCCTTCGGCGCCTTGAGGAGGTGGAGCACGAACCGCGTGGCGGTCTTCTCCCCCACCCCGGGGAGTTTCTGCAGTTCCCTCAACACCCGTTCGATGGGCGGCGCGAACATGAATCCCTTTCACCTCGTCTCGGACCGAGCCCACAAAAACGGCAGGCACGGCGGCCTGCCTCGGCAGCGCTCGGAGATCCCCGCCGGCGGGGCGCCCTGGTCCAACCCGCCGCGCCCGCTCCGGTGCCTCATGCCTTGCGGCTCGTTTTGGCGAAGAACCCGGTGTAGACCCGGGTCACCTTCTTCTCGTGGCAGGTCGGGCATTCCACCTGCCGCTTGCCCACCTCCGTGGGCCGCATCTCCACGTCGAAGTCCTTTTGGCACTTGGGGCAGTGGTACGGATACATGGGCATGGCTCCACCTCCTTCGCCGGGGGGCGCCGTCCGCCGGGGGCGGAAACGGAGGCGGGCGCGGGGACACGGGAAAAAATCGGTCTACGGTCTACAGTCCACGGTCAGCGGGCGAAGGGCTACCGCATCCCGCCTTGCCACCTACTCGGCGTACGCGCGGATCCTCTCTTCCATGCCCCAGGCGTGCTCCCGCAGGAGCCGCGGGAGCACCTCCCGGCCGGTCACCCGGTAGCGGCCCTCGCGGATCTCGGCCTCGATGGCCTCCACCAGGTCCGCCCGGATCTCAGGGGCCGAAAGGGCGAGGATCCGGGCCCGCTGGACCTCCCGGCCCCGGCTCGACACCTCCACCCGATCGACCGCACCGCCGATCCCGGTGACCTCCTCCACCTGGATCTCCCGCCGCGGCCGGCCGGTAGCGGTGGTGCCTGTGACGTAGCCTCTTCGAACGTCCCGGATCTTCATGGCGTTCGCCCTCCCCTCCGTTGGAGTGACCTTCCCCGCCCGGTGCGGGGTCTTCTTAGAATGCCCACCGCGGGGCGGGTTTGCAAGGTTCGCGCCC
>NZ_BAAHFQ010000239.1:0-3303 GCF_054681715.1 Deferrisoma sp. | reverse complement strand
TGGCGCCGGAGACGGTCCAGGGCCTCCCGCACGAGCTTTGTTCCCACGCCCCGGCGGCGCCACTCGGGCACCACGGCGAGATCCAGGAGGTGACACAGGCCGCCTTGTACGGCGTAGAGGAGGTGCCCCACCAACCGGCCGCCGGGCCCTTCCGCGCCCAGGGCCCGGCAGAACCGGCTGTGGAGCACGTCGCGCACGGTGCCCGGGTCCCAGGGGTGCTCGAAGCTCCGCGCCTCGACCCGGAGAACCTCGAGCCACCGGGACGGCGGAACCTCGACGATCCGGACCCAGGGGTCACCCGCCACGACCGCCTTCCAGTTCCTCGATCCGCCCGCGCACCCAGGTTTCGGCCTCCGGGGGCAGCCCCGCCTCGAGGGCCGCCCGGTACCGGGCGAGGGCGTCGGCCGGGTCCCCCGACCGGTCGGCCTCCAGGCCGAGCCGGAGGAGCGCCCGGCCCCGGAAGGGCCCGGGTTGGCCCGCAAGCTCCTCCCACCTCTTTCGCGCCTCCGGTGCGCGGCCGATTCGCGCCAGGGCCTCGGCCTCCCGGAACGCGGCCGCCCCCGAGGCGTCGGCCTCCCGGGCCGCGGCGGACCACCGCAGGACCTCGGCCCAGTCTTGGGCTTGGAACGCCTCGGCCTGGAGCATCAGGGCTGCACGCCGCCCCTGGGGGCTCCCGGGGTACGCCTGGGCCAAGCGGACCCGCAACACCCGGGCCCTTTCCCCGTCGCCGGAGGCCTCGGCGTGGACCGCGGCCCGCTCCAAGAGGGCCGGCGCCTCCCCCGGCGGGGCCTTCCCTGCGGCAGCCTCGGCGAACCGCGCCGCCCGGGCCGCGTCGCCGGCCGCCTCGGCCGCGGCGAGCGCCAGGAGCCACTCGTCGAGCGTACTCTGTGCCCCGAGGAGGGGCTCGATCCGGCGAAGCGCCTCGCCGGGTTTGCCGTTCTCCAACAGGGCGCGGGCCGCCTCCACCCTGGCCGAGCGGCCGAGGGCGGATCCCTCGGCGATCCCGTCCCAGAGCGCCACGGCCTCCTGCCACCGGCCCCGGGCCCGGGCGTCGTCGGCGAGCGTCCACCGCACCCGGTCGAGTTCGTCCCGGGGAACGGCCTTCGCCCCCCGATCTAGGATCGCCCGGCCGTGGCGCCGGAGGGATTCGCCGTCTCCCAGCCGCTTTGCCAGGGCGAAGGCGGCCCGGTGAATCTCCAGGGCGCGGGCCCCCTCGGCGCCCGCCGCGAGGGCCCCTTCCAGGTGCCGCAGGGCACCCCGTAGATCCTTCGCCTCGCGGGCCAAATCGGCCAGGAGAAGCCGGGCCGAGACCGCCTCCTCCCCCTTCGGGACGAGCTGCAAAAACCCCTCGAGGGCCCGTCCGGCGCCGTCCCGGTTCCCCGCCTCGGCCCTCGCCCGGCCGAGCCCGAGAAGGGCCCGGGCCCGCTCCTCCCGATCCGGGGTCCACTCAGCGACCCGTTCCCAGAAGAACGCGGCGTCCTCGGGCGTCTGAGAAGCGGCCGCACCGGCCCGGGCGATAGCAAGCCGCGCCTCCCGGTCTTCGAGCACCCCGGGATCGGCCAGGGACTCCCGGCAGGCCGCCGCCACGGCCCCGGGGGCGCCTTCTTTGCTCAGGGCCCCCACGAGCCCGAGCCAGGCCGAAGCCCGGCGGGAGTCCCCCTTGGCCCCGGCCAGAAACGCCCGGTACATCTCGGCCGCGTCCCGCCAGTGTCCCAGCGCCTCGGCCGCGGCCGCCGCCAGGAGCCAGGCGTCGGCGGCATGGGCCCCGCCCCCCTCGTCGAGGTACCGGCCGAGGTGTTCCCGGGCCTCCTCGGGCCTTCCCACCCGCCACGCGAGCCACCCGAGCCAGTACCGGGCCTCGGGGTCATCGGCCTCGACGAGCCGCTCCAGGGCCCAGCGGGCCCCCTCGGGGTTTTTGCGGGCCACCTCGGCCCGGAACAGGAGGTCCAGGAGATCCCGCCGGTCCGGGTCGTCGGGTTTCGCCTCGAGGTAGGCCCGGAGCTCCTTCGCGGCGAGCTCGTGGAACCCGTCCCGGTAGGCCTTGAGGCCCACCTCCAGGTGCTCCCGGGGGCCGGCGAGCGCGCCCCCCGCGGAAACGACGAGGGCCGCGGCGAGCGCGGCCCCGGCCCACCGTGCCCGCAGGCTACCCACCCGGGTCCTCCCGAAACCCGAGCACCACGAGCACGCAGCTTCCGTCGGCGATCACGTTGAGCCCGGCCGCCTCGGCCCGGGCCACGGCCGCCGGGCTCTCGGCCCCGGGCTGCATCCAAAGGTTTGGGATGCCGGCCCGGATCGCCTGCTCCACGATCTCTTCGGTGACCTGGGGCGGCGTGACCAGCGAGAGGCTTTGGACCTCCCGGGGCAGGTCGGCCACCGCACCCACGCAGGGAAGCCCTTCGATCTCTGCCTCCCGGGGGTGCACGGGAACGACCCGGCGGCCGGCCTGCCGGTAGCAGCGCAGCACCTTGTTCCCGTACTTTCGCCGGTCGCGGGACGCGCCGATCACCCCGAAAGCGCCCGACGCCAGAAACCGCTGGATCCGCTCCTCGATCCTCACCGGGCCCCGGCCTCCTGGAGCACGACGAACCGCCCGCCGATGGCGCCCCGGATCCCATCGGGGAGGTCCTCCCACCGGACCAGATCCACCTGGATCGGGAGGTCCGAAGCGGAAAACGCATCCCGCAAGGCCTCGAGCTCCTCGTCCGATGCCGGCCCGACGACCGCCAGGTCGAGGTCCGAAAACCGCCGTGCCGTCCCCTCGACCCGGGAACCGAACACCCGCACCTCGCGGCCCGGGAGATGGCGGGCCACGAGCCGGCGGACCTCCTCCAGGTCTGGGGCCGGCAGGTCAATCATTGGCCCGTTCCAACCGGTTGAGGAGATCCCGCGCGTCGTCGAGGAACGCCCGGGCCACGGCGTACACCCGTGCCGCCTCGTCCTCGTTGTACGTGTGGGACGTGAGGTTTCGGGCCTCCGCGTATCGAAACCACGGCACCGGATCGTCGATGAGCCCCCAGCGGGCCGCCATGCGAAACAGGTCCTTGCGGGTCCTGGGCCGGTCCGCCTCCTCGGCCTCCGCGTTCCGGCGGAGCCAGCGCTGCATGAATTTCCAGCACAGCTCGAAGGTGAACTCAAAATGCTGGATCGCCCCGGCCCGCAGGGCGTTTCGCGTGACCGGATCGAGCCCGGACGTCACCGCCTCGTCCTCGCACCGGTCGAGGACCTCGCCCAGGGCCGTCACCGCCTTTCGCAAACTCGTGAGATCCAGGGACACGGGGGCGCTCCCTTCGGGCGCGGGGACGT
>NZ_BAAHFQ010000238.1:0-3334 GCF_054681715.1 Deferrisoma sp. | reverse complement strand
GGGCTGGGGGGCTGGTGGAGAGCCGGGCGCGGCCCCTCACATCGCCGCGCCCTCACCAAGCCTGCATCGCCTTGGCGGTTCAGGAACTTCCGCCACCGGCGCCCCGGCCTACCGAGCTGGCAACGGCATGCGAAGGCGCGGCGAAACGGGTGCCGCACTCGCGCCCGGCCGGAACCAGCCCCCCCAGCCCCAGCCCCACGCCGTCGGAAACGCCCGAACTTCCGAACCATGGCACTTGGAGGCTCCCCCGGGCCCCTTCGGGGCCCCGCTACGCAGGACAGTAACGCCCGAGCCAGGCCCCGGTGTGGGAGCGCCTTCCGTGCCAGGTGCCAGAAGATAGACGACAGAGGACCGGGGTGCTCTGACCTCTGACTTCTGAATTCCGGCCCCCGATACGGCAGCCGCTGACGCCGGAATCCCGAAGGTTCTCAGCCGCCTAGCTGCCGAGCAGCCCAGCCGCCTCGCCGAAGTTGCTCGGGAACTGCTGCCGGTTCCCCGACAGGCCCCTCTGGGCAGAGAGGGCCACTGGGTTCGAACGCAACCCGTTGTCAGATCTCCCCGAAGGCGGCCCGCACCAGGTCCTGGAGCCGGCCCGCCACCTCGAGGGCGTGGCGCAGCAGATACCGCTCCTGGGGGGGGAGCGCCGCGGGGTTCAGGTAGGTGTCTGGCGCCTCGCCCGCCTCCAGGGCCCTCGCCTGGGTCCGGAGCAAAAAGAACAGCAGCGTCCGGTACGCGGTTTGGGCGAACTCCGCCTCCTCGGCCGGCAGGGCGCCCCGGGCCGCCAGGGCCCCGAGCCGGCCGATCGTGGAGGTCTCGGCCACGCCGTGGCGCAGCGCCAGGATCCGGGCGCACTCGGCCACGAACAGGAGCCCGGAGCGCTTGAGGTCGATCTCGCCCCGGTGGGGCCCCCGGCGCTCCGTGGCGAACGACCGAAACCACCCGAGGGGCACCCGGTGGCGCGCGGCCTCGGCGTAGAGGCTCCGGAGGAGCGGAAAGTTTCGCCGCACCCCGTCGAGCAGGAACCCCCTTAGGTCGTGGGCCAGGCCCACGTCCCCCCAGATCGGCACGAGATCGTAGGCCAGCGTGGAGTACCGCACGGCGTTGGAATCGGGCCGGGCGAACCAGCCCCGGGCCTGGTCGCGCCACTCCCGCAGGGGTTTTCGCCACACCGGGTTTCGGCTCATCACGTGGCCCCGGCAGGCCGGAAACCCGGCCTCGGCCAGCCCGGCCGACACCCGGTCGCCGAGTTCCATGAAATAGGGCTCCACCCGTCCCCACGCCGCCGGCGGGTAGTCGGCCAGGATCATGCCGTGGTCCTGGTCGGTGGCGAGATGGGCCTCTTCGCGTCCGTGGCTGCCCATGACCACGAAGCAGAAGGGGGCGGGGGGCTTGCCCCAGCCCTCGGCCTCGAGCTCCCCCATCGCGATCTCGAGGGCCCGGCGGTGGATGTCGCGGAAGAGGTGGGTCAGGGCCCGCGCCACCTCGTCGCCGGGCAGGCCCTCGTCCACGAGCCCCAAGCAGACCCGGGCCGCCTCCCGGTGCACGCGGGCGAGTTCGGCGAAGGACCGGGCCGCCTCGATGCCCTCCACGAGCTCGATGGTTCCGCGGGTCAGGAGCGGAAGGAGGTCCCGCATCGACACGACCCCCACGGCCCGCCCGCCCTCCACCACCGGCAGATGCCGGATCCGGCGGTGGCCCATGATCCCGAGGGCCCGGTAGACGTAGGCGTCCGGGGCCACGGTCTCGACCGGCGAAGACATGACGGCCTCGGCCCGGGTCGTGTCGGGATCGAGCCCCCGGGCCAGCACCTTCGCCACCAGGTCCTTCTCGGTCAGGATGCCGCGGAGGACCCCGGCCTCCTGGACCAGGGCCGATCCGGTGCCCCGTTCCGCCATGGCCCGGGCCGCGTCGCGCACGGAGTCCACCGGCGCCACCCGCGCCGGGGGCCCCCGCATCACCTCCACCACCCGCTTGCGAAACGCGGCGGCGTCGGGGCGGCCGGGCAGGGGCTTCCGCCCCGCCTCCTGGACCCGGCGGAAGAGGTCCTGGAGGCGGCGGGCCATGGCGGCGGCGAGGAGCGAGCCCACCTCGGGGTGGGCGGCGGCGAGGTCCCGGAGAACCTCGGCCCGCACGGCCAGGGCCTCGCCCTCCCCGGCCACCCGGGCCGAGGCGGGGAAGGGGTCGGGGGTGAACACCGAGAGCCAGCCCACGAGGTCCCCGGGGCCCGACACGCTCACCACGACCTCCTCGGCCCCCTGGCCCACCCGGATCTCCACCGTGGCCGACTCCAGGTAGTACACGTCCTCCGGGGGCCCGCCCCCCTGCCGGAACAGGTACTGGCCCCTCCGAAGGCGCCTGCGCTCGATGGCCCGGGAGAGGACGTCCCGGGCTTCCGGCGGCAGGCGAGCGAGCGCCGGGGCGGCGGCGAGGAGGAGGTCGAGGTCGCTCAAGGGGTCTCCGGGGCGACGAGGTCGAGGGTGCCGAGGATCCGGTTGGCCCACGGCGCGTCCGGGTCGATCTGCCGGGCCCGCCGGGCCCAGGCGCGGGCGCCGCCGGCGTCCCCCTCGGCCGCGGCCAGGGCGGCCGCGTCCTGGGCGATGCGGAGGCGCAGGTCCGGCGGAAGACCCGGCACCTCCCACGCGGCCGCCAGCAGGTCCCGGGCCTCGCCGGGCGGGGCCCCCAAGGCCGTTCGCACCGCGGCCAGTTCCACCAACACCGTGGCGTAGAGGGCGGTTTCCCGCCCCCCGTCGGCGGCCTCGAGGGCGACCCGGGCGGCCTCCAGGTCCTGGCGAGCCTGCTCGGGCTGGCCGGCCCGATGGGCCGTCCGGGCCTCGCTCACCCGGGCGGCCACGGCGCGGGCCAGGTCCTCGGCCGCACGGCGGGCGGAGTCGCGCAGGTGTCTCTCCACGGCCACGCCGGCCGCGGTGCCCAGCGCCACCACGAGCGCCCAGGCCCAGAGCCGCCGAAGGAGCCGCGTCCTGGGGTTCGGTGAGGTTTCCTTCGGTTCGATGGCGTCTTGCTCCCGGATGAGGGGGCCGGACGGTGTCCCGTCCGGCACACGGGAACGGATGCTACGGGGCCTGCCCGGGGGAGTCAATTTTGCGGCCCCTTGGCCCGGCCGGTCCCGCGGGGCGGGGCTTTTCTCGCGCCGGATTTTGAGATAAGGTTTGAATCTTCCTTTCGCGGGATTTTTGTTGGGGATTGGGGGAACACGGGAGGACCGGCGATGGAGCAAAAGAAGGTGAAGGTCCTGGCGGTGGACGACGAACCCAACATCCTCCTGTCGCTCGAGTACATCCTCGAGCAGGAGGGGTTCGACGTGTACACGGCCCGT
>NZ_BAAHFQ010000237.1:0-3403 GCF_054681715.1 Deferrisoma sp. | reverse complement strand
CGTCGGCCCGTGGGTTCGTTCCACGCTTCCTCCGGACGCTCGGTCGCCCTCACGCCCTTGCGCTTCCCTTCCCTCGTCGTGACCTACTCGGGGGAGGACTTTCACCTCCAAGCCAGTGCCCATGCCGGGCGTACCGAAAAAAGCCCGCACGCGCCATGGCGTGCGGGCTTCCCGTTTTCGAAGCGCCGGGGTGCAGTCCCACCCTCCCAAAACCCCGGGGAGGTTCGTGTGGGTCGCCCGTCTGCCGGCAGGTCTTCTGGCTCGCGCGTCGTCCTCCGGGCCGCCTTCCCAGCCGTTTCGGCCAGTGGCATCAAGGCCCTTCGTCAGCGCTCACAGCGGCGGGTCCGCGGGGGAATCGCACCCCTCTTCCCTTTTCAGCCCCAGGGGGGCACCGGCGGGCGTTCCTTCCAGTTGTGCGCCGGACGATACGACGGCGGCGGCCCGCCTGTCAACCGCCATGTTTGCCCCTTGGAGTCCCCCGCGAAGCGGTTTGCCTTGACAAGCCACCCCCTTCCTCCATGCTGCCGACGTGCCAGGACTCCGTGGCCCTATAGCAAGGCACTTCCTTTTTAGGAAATCCTCTTGACAGACTCCCCCGCCGTGGCACCCTGCCACCATCACCAACCCTCACCCGGTCCGCGCACGCGGCCGAAAGGAGACCCGTCATGGCATCGATCAAGGGAACGCAGACCGAGAAGAATCTCCTGACCGCTTTCTGCGGGGAATCCCAGGCCCGAAACCGGTACACCTACTTCGCGAGCAAGGCCCGAAAGGAAGGGTTCGTCCAGATCTCGGCGATCTTCCAGGAAACGGCCGACCAGGAGAAGGAGCACGCGAAGCGGCTCTTCAAGTTCCTGGAAGGGGGCGAGGCGGAGGTGCAGGCGTCCTTTCCGGCCGGTGTGATCGGGTCCACCCTGGAGAACCTGCTCGCGGCGGCGGCCGGGGAGAACTACGAGCACACCCAGATGTACCCGGAGTTTGCCCGGGTGGCTCGGGAGGAGGGGTTCGACGAGATCGCGGAGGTGTTCCTGGCCATCGCCGTGGCCGAGAAGCACCACGAGGCCCGGTACCGGGCCCTGGCGGCCAACGTGGAGGCGGGACGCGTGTTCCGGCGGGAGGAACCCGTCGTCTGGAAGTGCCGCAACTGCGGGTATCTCCACGAGGGACCCGAAGCCCCGGAGGAGTGCCCCTCGTGCGCCCACCCCCGGGACCACTTCGAACTCTTCGTGGAGGCCTGGTAGCGGGCCGCGTCGCACCGCAGCAGCCCACGGCAACGAACCCGCGAGAGGGAGGAACCCGACATGGAACCGAACGAGAGGAAACCGAGGAAGCGGTGGATCACCGATTGGTGGCCGAACCGGCTGAATCTCAAGATCCTTCGCCAGCACTGCCCGAACGCCAACCCCTACGGGCCCGATTACGACTACGCGAAAGAGTGCGCCGGGCTGGACCTCGCCGCCGTCAAGGAGGACCTCCGGACCCTCATGACCACCCCCCAGGACTGGTGGCCGGCCGACTTCGGGCATTACGGCCCCCTGTTCATCCGGCTCGCCTGGCACAGCGCGGGGTCCTACCGGATCCACGACGGACGGGGCGGGGCCCGGAACGGGTCGATCCGGTTCGCCCCCCGGATCGACTGGCCCGACAACATCGGCCTCGACAAGGCGATCCGGCTCCTCTGGCCCGTGAAGCAAAAGTACGGCCGGAAACTCTCCTGGGCCGACCTCATCGTGCTCGCCGGGAACGTGGCCCTGGAATCCATGGGCGTAAAGCTGATCGGGTTCGGGCTGGGCCGGGAGGACATCTGGGAACCCGACGAGAGCCCGGACTGGGGCCCCGAGGAGGAGATGCTCACGGGGGACAAGCGATTCCGGGGCGGGGAACTGGAAAAACCGCTGGCCGCAACGGAGATGGGGCTCATCTATGTGAACCCCCAGGGGCCCGGGGGCAACCCCGACCCCGTGGGGTCGGCCAAGGAGATCCGGGTGGCCTTCGCCCGCATGGGCATGAACGACGAGGAGACCGTGGCCCTCATCGCCGGGGGCCACGCCTTCGGCAAGTGCCACGGCGCGGCGCCCGACACCCACCTCGGCCCGGAACCGGCGTCCTCCCCGACCGAGGAACAGGGCCTCGGGTGGAGGTTCGGCTACAAGACCGGGAAGGGGCCCCACGCGTTCACCTCGGGGTTCGAACTCGCGTGGTCGCCGACGCCCACCCGGTTCGGGATCCAGTATCTCCACCTGCTCTTTCACAACGAGTGGGAACTGACCGAAAGCCCGGCCGGGAAGAAGCAGTGGATCGCCAAGGACGCCAAGCCCATCATCCCCGACGCCCACGACCCGAACAAGAAGCACCCGCCCATGATGCTTACGGCGGACCTCGCCCTGCGGTTCGACCCGGACTACGCCAAGATCGCCCGGCGGTTCCTCGAAAACCCCGGGGAGTTCGAGCAGGCCTTCGCCCGGGCGTGGTTCAAGCTCATCCACCGGGATCTGGGGCCGCGTCCCTGCTACCTGGGGCCGGAGGTCCCGGCCGAGGTGTTTGTCTGGCAGGATCCCCTCCCCGACCGGGATCACGAACTGATCGACGAAGCGGACATCCGGGCGCTCAAGGACGAGATTTTGGCCTCTGGCCTGGGCGTTTCCCGGCTCGTCTACACGGCCTGGTCGTCGGCCGCCACCTACCGGGACTCGGACCGGCGCGGCGGGGCCAACGGCTCCCGGATCCGGCTCGCCCCCCAGAGGGACTGGCCGGTCAACCAGCCGGAAGACCTGGCCGAGGTGCTCGCCGCCTACGAGGGGATCCAGAAGCGGTTCAACGAGCGGCAGGCCGGCGGCAAACGGGTTTCCCTGGCGGATCTGATCGTGCTCGGGGGCTGCGCAGCCGTGGAGGCGGCGGCAAGGAAGGCCGGATTGGAGATCCCCGTGCCCTTCGTGCCGGGGCGGGTCGACGCGACCCAGGAGCAGACCGACGTGGACCTCTACGCCGCCATGGAGCCCGTGGCCGACGGCTTTCGCAACTACTGGAAGGACGGGGAACCCTTCGACGAGGCCGACGTGCTGAGCACCCCCGAGTATCGCCTGGTGGACAGGGCCCAACTGCTCACGCTCACCGTGCCCGAGATGACCGCGCTCGTGGGCGGGCTGCGGGCCCTCGGCGCCGTTTACGGCGATGGATCCCACGGGGTGCTCACCGAGACCCCGGGCACCCTCACGAACGCGTTCTTCGTGAACCTCCTGGACATGGGCACGGAATGGAAGCAGGCCGACGAGCGCCGGTACCTGTTCCACGGGTACGACAGGGCCACGGGTGCGAGGAGATGGACGGCCACCCGGGTGGATCTCGTGTTCGGCCACCACGAGGAACTGCGGGCGGTGGCAGAGGCGTACGCGAGCGCTGACGG
>NZ_BAAHFQ010000236.1:0-3429 GCF_054681715.1 Deferrisoma sp. | reverse complement strand
GAAGAAGGACCTGAAGGCCCGGGTCCTCTCCGCCTTGCGCTCGTTGCAGCGGATGCCGGACAAGATTCGGGGGTTTTTCCTGGCCCCAAGTTGCCGATACGCCGCCTAGGGATCTGGCAATACTTTTGTAGGTATTAGTAATGCCCCTTCGCTGGATAAGATCCTCGAGCTCCTGGAGGCCGACCGGTGATCCCTTCGATCGACCTCGCCCGCCGCATCGTGGACGGGGCCGGGGTGGGCCTGGTGCTCCTCGGGGAGGGGTTTTGCGTGGAGGCCTGGAACGCCTGGATGGAGAAGGCGTCGGGCCTTCGGGCGGCCGAGCTCCTGGGCCGGCCCCTGGCCGAGGTGGCGCGGGAGTTTGTGGAGCGTCACGAGCCGGACCTGGAGGAGGTGGCGGAGAACGGCGGGTACCGGTTCCTCTCGGCCCTCCTGCATCCGAAGCTCCTTCCGCTCCGGGAGCCCGACGGGGCGTACCTCGTCCACGACATCCTGGTGGGGCCCCTGGACGTGGAGGGGGAGCGCCGGCGGCTGCTGCTCACCGTGCGCTCGGTGGCCGAGCACGTGCGGGCCTACCGGGACCTGGAGCGGCTGTTCCACCAGGTGGCCGAGGGCAAACGGCTGTGGGAGGCCGCCTTCGACGCCCTGGACGAGCTCGTGTGGGTGGTGGACCGGACCGACACCGTGCTCCGAGCCAACCGGGCCGTGGCCCGGCGGGCCGGAAAGACCTTCCCCGAGATCATCGGCAAGCCCTGCCCCGAGGTGATGGGCGGGGGAGAAGACTGCCGCCACTGCCTGGCGGCGACCCCCGAGGGCGGCGACGGTATGGCCCCGTGCCTGGGACCGGCCTATCGGTTCGCGGCCCATCCCGTGGGCGACGGGAACCTGGTGTGCACGGCCGTGAACCTGGCCCCCGTGCGCCGGGCCTGGGAGCAGGCGGCCCGGGCCGAGAAGACCTTCTCGCTGGTGCGGCTTGTGGCCGGCGCGGCCCACGAGCTCAACAACCCCCTGGCCGCCATCGCCGGGGCCGCCGAGGTGGCGCTCCTGGCCTGCGAAGACCCGGGGCTCCGCCGCAAACTCGACCTCATCGAGGCCCAGGCCCACCGGGCCGCGACCATCCTCCACCGCCTCCAGGAGTTTGCCCGGGTCCGCACCGGCCCCCGGGAGCCGGTGCGCCTCGCCGAGGTCTGGCGCCGGGCGAAACGGGGGCTCGCGTTTCCTGCGGGGGTGCGGTTCCGGGAGGACGCGCCCGACGACCTGCCGGAGGTCATGGGCCAGCCCGCCCGGCTGGAAACCCTTTTCGCCGCGCTCCTGGACAACGCGCTCAAGGCCGTGGGCGGGGCCGGGGAGGTCCGGATCGCGGCCCGTCACGACCCCGAGGCCGGGGAGGTGGTGGTCACGGTGGAGGACACGGGCCCCCGGTTCGCCGAGGAGGCCCTGCCCCACGTGTTCGACCCGTTTTTCACCACCCGCGAGGTGGGCCAGGGCGCCGGGCTGGGGCTCTCGGAGTGCCAGGGCATCGCGGCGGACCACGGCGGCACCATCGAGGCCGGCAACCGGCCCGAGGGCGGGGCCCGGGTCACCCTGCGGCTCCCCGTGGCGGGCACCCGGGTGGCCGACCACATCCCCCCCGTGGGCACCCACGACCGCATGCTGGCCAGCCTGAGCGGCGGGGGGAAGGGGAGTTGAGGGACATAAGGGACGAAAGGGACCAGCCGCCTAGCCGCCTAGCCGCCCAGCCGCCCAGCCGATCTCATGCACCCACACCCCGTGGGTGGCCCCCCGCCAGTCCACCTCCTCCAGATGGAGATCCCGCCCGAAGCCCTCGGCCTCGAGCCGCTCCACCGTGCCCTCGGCGATCCGTCGGCCCGGCTCCGCCACGTAGGCCCGGCCTCCCGGGGCGAGCACGCTTTTGAGGGTGGCGAGGAAGGGCTCCAGGAACCGCCGCTCGTACAGGACGTCGGCCGCGAGCACCAGGGGCGCCCGCAGGTCGGCCGGGGGGGCGCGCCAGTCCAGGAGCCGGGTGCGGCCGGGCTCCCCGAGGTTCAGGGCGTGGTTCGCCCGGGCGAACCCGAGGGCGTCGGGCTCGTAGTCGGTGAAGGTGACCCGGGCCCCGGCAAGGGCAGCCGCAACGCCCACGAGCCCCAGACCGCAGCCCAGCTCCACCGCCTCCTCCCCGGGCCGCACGGCGCCCTCCCGGAGCAGGAACCCCGTCAGGGCCACCCCCGAGGCCCAGAGTTCCGCCCAGTAGGGGAACCGCTCGTCCTCCTCGAACGCCTTCGGGTCCACCCGGTCGGCCAGTTCGTTGGGGTCGGCCGGCTGGAAGAGCCGCACGGCCCGGCCCCCCGCCGGCACCGTGCGAAGGGCCACGTCGTACCCCGGGGGCAGGAGTCGCGCCGCCGGGCCGAATTGCGTATAAAGGGGCCCCTCGGCATCTCGGGGAGGAGGCGGCATGCGGATCTGGGCCATCTCGGACCTACACCTTTCGTTCGGCAAACCCAAGCCCATGGACCTCTTTGGCGACCACTGGCGCGACCACGCGGCGCGGATCGCCCGGGCCTGGCGGGAGCGGGTGGCCCCGGAGGACGTGGTGTGCCTGCCCGGGGACCTCTCGTGGGCCCTGAAGCCCGCCGAGGCCCAGCCCGACCTGGCCTGGCTCGCCGGGCTCCCGGGCCGCAAGGTGCTGGTGAAGGGGAACCACGACTACTGGTGGACCTCCACCTCCCGGGTGCGGCGGATGCTACCCGAGGGGGCGGTTGCGATCCAGGGGGACGCGGTGGAGATCGACGGGGTGGGGTTCGCCGGGGCCCGGGGGTGGGTGGACCCGACGCTCGACTTCGCGCCGCTCTCCGACCACCTGCCCGGGGAGCCCGCGGCCATGCACGGCATCCGGGGCGAGGCCGAGGACCGCCGGATCTACGAGCGCGAGCTCGGCCGGCTCGAGCGGAGCCTCCGGGCGCTGGGGCCCGGCCCGGCCCTCCGGGTGGCGCTCCTCCACTTCCCCCCCACCTCGCCCCGGCTCGAGGACACCCCGGTCACCCGGCTCCTGGAGCGCCACGGCGTGGAGGTGTGCGCCTTCGGCCACCTCCACGGCCCGGGCTGGGAGCGGTACGAAAACCCCTACGGCGAGAAGAACGGCGTGCGCTACTACCTGGTGAGCGCCGACTTCGCGCGGTTCGCGCCGGTGGAGATTTGGACGTTGGGACGTTAGGACGTTAGGACGTTGGGACGTTAGGACGTTAGGACGTTGGGACGGCAGGACGTCCACGCGTCCGCACGTCCGCGCGTGTCAGCCGACCAGCCTTGAAACGAACACCGGCCGGCGGGATTTCCGCAGGACCCGCTCGGCCACGGTGCCCAGGAACACGTGCCGGAGCCGGCCCTTGCCGTGGCTCCCCATCACGATGAGGTCGGCGTCCAGGTTCTCCGCCG
>NZ_BAAHFQ010000235.1:0-3431 GCF_054681715.1 Deferrisoma sp. | reverse complement strand
TACGAAGTGGAAATCGTGGACTACCACCGGTGAGAGGAAAAGTGATGAAGCCAAGAGATATGCCGCCGATCCACCCGGGGGAGATCCTTCTCGAGGAGTTCCTAAAGCCCCTAGGGATCACGCAGTACCGCCTGGCTAAGGAGATCGGGGTCACGCCGCGCCGGATCAACGAGATCGTGCGCGGCCGGAGAGCCATCACCGCCGATACCGCCCTCCGGCTCGGGCGCTACTTCGGCATGGAGCCCGAGTTCTGGATGAACCTCCAGTCCCATTACGAGATGGAACGCGCCCGCGAGGCCCTGGGATCGCGCCTCGACGCCGAGGTCCGGCCCCTGAACCGGGCCGCCTGAGGTCCCCTACTCCCCGGCGTCGTCCTCGGGTTCGTCCTCGTAGAGGACCTCGTGGTACATGTTCCCCGGCACCAGGTGGTAGTCGGGGTCGAACACCCAGTCCTCCTCTTCCGCGCCCCCCGCGGGCGGGCCCTCGGGCCCCGGGCCGAACAGCCCCCGGCACCGCCGCACCACGGCGATCCCCAGCGCCGCCCCGCCCAGAAGCAGGCACCCGATCACGATCCAGCTCATCGCCCCCCTCCGGTCCCGGGGGCGGCCCGGCTCCGCAGAAGCCGCGCCACCAGGGCGTTCTCCCGCACATAGGGCACGTGGAGCTCGTAGCGGGCCCGGGTGATCGCCACGTAGGCCAGGTTCTTGAGCTGCTCCTTGCCCCACCGCTCCCCCGGCTCGAGCTCGTCCAGCCCCACCACGAACACCACCGACCAGTCCATGCCCTTGGCCGTGTGGATCGTGGAGATCGCCACGGCGTCGGTGGTCACGTCGAAGGCCGCCTTGCTCCGGTAGTCCTCCGAGGCCCAACGGGCCAGCACCCCCCGGGCCTGGAGCGCGGCCTCGACCCGCCGGGGGAACGGGGGGTCCCGGAACCCGTAGGCCTTCTTCGTGGGGTAGAGCACCGCCACCTCCGCGGCCGGCACCCCGCCCCGGAGCACCCGCTCGGCCACCGCGTCGGCCACGTGCTCCACGAGCCCCCCCGGGTCGGGGCACGCCCGCACCTCGGGCTCCGGCCCCCGGGCCGTCAGGTAGTCGGTGAAGAGCTCGAGTTGGCCCGCCGCCGGCCGGGGCTCGGCAGCCGCCTCGAGCCCCCGGAACCGGGCGGCGAAGGCCGCCAACTGCTCGGTCTGGCGGTAGGCCGTGCGGAGCCGGTGCACCTGGCCCCGGGCCCGGATGCCGAGCTCGGCCCAGCGGCGCTCGGCCCCCCGGCGGTAGAGGTCCTGGTGCTCGTCCAGGGCCACCAGAAGGTGGTCGGTCTCCGGGTTGAGAAGCCCCACCGCCAGCCGGAACATGTCGTCGGAGAAGTCCTGCCCCTCGTCCACGAGCACGGCGTCGTAGCGGTCGGGATAGGCCGGGAGCCGCGCCAGGGCCTCCTCCACCACGATGTCGTAGTACCCGGGCTCCTCCTTCTCGAAGTTCACCGGCTCCCCCAAAACCCGCTGGCACAGCTCGAACACGTGGCACACGTCCACCCCGCCGGGCCCGAGGCCCAGGCCGTGGCGGGCGCACAGGCGCTTCAGGTACGGCACCAGGGCCACGTTGTAGCACACCAGGAGCACCCGCCGGACCTTGGGGTTGTACTTGTGGAGGAACCGGGCCCGGTGCACCAGCACCAGGGTTTTCCCGCACCCCGAGGGCCCCACCACGATCCGGTGGCCGCCGTCCCACCGCCGGGCCAGGGCCTCCTGGTGGTGGTCGAGGATCCGGAGCCGCTCCCGGTCCTCCCCCGGCGCCGGCGGCCGGGCCGTGGGGAGCCGCACCTCGGGAAAGAGGGCCTGCCGCAGCGCCTGGACCTGCCGGCCCGTGAGCCGGCAGGGGAACACGGGCGGGAACGAGGCCTCGAGGCGTTCGCGAAACTTCCGGCCCGAGGGGTCGGTGAAGAGATCCCCCTGGGGGTGGAGGTCGTCCCAGAAAAACGCAAGGCCCGGCGGGATCACCCGGCCGAGCCCCTTCGTCTCGTACTCGTAGCGATTGATGTTGGAAAAGACCACCCCGGCCGACACCGGCACGGAGACCTTGTGGGCATCGCCGGGAAGCCGGAGCGCCGGCTCGGCCCGCAGCCGCTCCAGGATCTGGTACTGGTACTCCCGGGCCTGGCGCAGGGGGTTGGGCCGGGCCTCGGCCCGGCCGTTCACCTCGATCGTCCAGGTGTGGGGGTTGGCGTCGCGGACCTGGTCCAAAGCCCAGTCCTTCACCTCGAACACGACGAGGCCCAGGTCCGGGTGGAACAGCACGAAATCGGGCTCCCGGCCGTCCACGTCGGGCGTGTACCACGCCACAAACTCCCCGTCGGGCCGCGCCACCTCCTGCAAAAACGCGTAGAACCGCCTCTCCCCTTCCGTGTGGAACGCCCCCACCCCATCCGGAATCATCGTGGCCATGGGCCCCCTCCCTGTTTCGGGTTCGCCCGCGCTCCCGCCCCGCGCCGGGTCACCGGCGGCGGAACACCTCCCTCCGGTGCCAGGCCACGGCCTCAGCGGCGGGCCAAAACGCCTGGTCGGACGGCCCGAGGAGCGTCCTGCCGGCCAGGGCGCTGAGATGGGCCGGCAGGTTGGAGTTCCGGGCAAGCTGGGGGGAGGTTCGGATCCGGTAGTCCGGGTCGAGCCCCAAGAGCCCCTCGTCGAAACTCCAGTGGCACAGCCGGCACAGGCCGAGGCCGTTCACCACCCGGTCATCGCCCGACACCCGCCACGGCACGATGTGGGCCGCCTCCACCGCGGTGTGCCCCTCGGCCGTGATCACCCGCACCCCGCAAAACCCGCACCGGTGCTCGTAGGCCCGGACCACGGCCCTTCGGAACCCCTGGTACCGGGCGCGGGGTTCCACGTCGGTTGCGGCCCCCCGCAACGGCGCGGGGTCGCCCCCGGCGCGCAGCAGGAGCTCGCTGTACCGGTAAGCCCCCTGGTTCACGGTCGCCTGCTCCAAGATCGCCTCCCGCGCCCCGGGCTCGAAGTAGGTTTCCAGGAGCACCGCCCGGAGCGCCTCCCGGGACGGCGGGTCCCGTAGCAGGGCGAAAAGGTCCTCGTCCAGGGTCGCCCCGAGCACGAGGCTTCGAAGCCGGGGCAGGGAGTCCACCCGCCTCGCGGCCGCGAGCTGGGCCTCCCTCCCGGCGGCCGGCACGAGGTGCCAGAACCCGTCGCTTCGGAGGTGGAAGAACGGAAGCGCCACCGCGCCCCGCCGCTCCGGCGGCATCACCCGGGACCAGTAGAGCCCGAACAGCTCCACCAGGTCAGGGCCGGGTTCGAAGAAGTTCCCGGTTACGGCGCCCTCGGCCACGAGGTCCAGGACGCTCAGGAGCAGCAGCGGCTTGTGGGGTGCGCGGTGCCGGGTGGAGGCGGGGTAATGGACTCGGCTCCGGTCGGTCCGAAG
>NZ_BAAHFQ010000234.1:0-3465 GCF_054681715.1 Deferrisoma sp. | reverse complement strand
TCGCGGATGCGGGCGAAGGTGGCGGGGCTCACGGCGTCGAGCGAAAGGCAGATGCGCCCCAGGCCCGCCTCCACGAGCGACCGGGCCCGGGCCCCGTCGAGGAGGAGCCCGTTCGACTGGAACCCGATCCACCCCTCGGCCGGCATGGCCTCCCGGGCCCGCCGGATGAACCGTTCGAGGCCGGGGTGGAGCAGGGGCTCCCCGATCCCCGAGAGCACCAGGGCCTCGAGCCGGGGAAACGCCGGGGCCAGGGCCTCGAACACCTCGGGGGCGAGGTCGCCCTCGGCCACGGCGTTCTCCCGGGTCTGCTTCACGCACATGGCGCACCGCAGGTTGCACCGGGTGGTCGTCTCCACGAAGAGCTTCGTGGGGTGCGGCCGAAGGGCCGGGTGTTCGTCGGCGACCGGGGTCTCGGCGGGCAGGGTGTGCATGGGTCCGGTCACCTCACCAGGAGCACGGGGCAGCGGGCGTGGCGCACCGCCGCGTGGGCCGTGCTCCCCAGGAGGAGCTCTTTCCAGGGAGTCCACCCCCGGCTTCCCAGGACGAGGAGCGTCGCCTCCTCCGAGGCGGCCACGATCCGCTCCCGGGGGTCCCCGGCCTCGATCCGGATCTCCACCTCCCGGCACCCGGCGTCCCGAAGGGTCTTGGCGATCCCCTCGAGCCGGCCCCGATCGTCCTCGGCGAACGCCTCGGCCGGGGCGGCCCCCCCGTGCTCCGGAAGGCCGGGGGGGTTCACGTGGAGGAGCACGGCCGTCGCCACCCTCGGGCCCAGGTCCTGGACCACCCCCACGGCCTTGATGGTGTGGGACGAGAAATCCACCGGCACCACCACCCGGTCGAGCACGTGCTGGAACCGGAGGCTGCAGTACCGGCCGCCGTCCTCGCCGAGGAGCGAAAGCCGCAGCACCAGCACCGGGCAGGGGGCGAACTCCACCACCTGGCCCGCCGTGGTGCCGAGCACCGTCTCGGCCAGGGCGCCGTGGCCGTGGGACGCGAGCACCACGAGATCGGCCTTCCCCTCCCGGGCGGCCTCCACGATGGCGTGCCAGGGGATGCCCCGGCCGACCCGCAGGTCCACCGTGTAGCCCTGCTCCCTGAGGAGCCCCGCCTGGGCCTCGAGCTCGGGCCGATCGGCTCGGGCCAGGCTCTCGTCGAGGCCCACGGTGTGCAGCGCGGTCTCGGCGTGGAACAGGGTCACCCGCTCCACCCCCAGGGTTTTGAGCTGCCCGGCGCACTCCAGCATCCGGGTCGAGGCGTCGGACAGATCGGTGGCTACGAGCGCGTGGGGGAACATGTTTCCGCCTCCTTTTCGGCCCGGGTCAGGCCCGCTGGGGCACCCCCTCGGGGGTGAAGTGCTTTTCCTTCAGCCGCAGGGCCACGTTCACCAGGCTGATCAGCACGGGCACCTCCACCAGGGGCCCGATCACCGCGGCAAACGCCTCGCCCGAGTCGATGCCGAACACGGCCACGGCCACGGCGATGGCGAGCTCGAAGTTGTTGGAGGCCGCGGTGAACGAAAGCGTCACGGTCTGGCCGTAGGGCGCGCCGACCTTCCGGCTCATCCAGAACGACACGAAGAACATCACGAAGAAGTAGATCGTCAAGGGGATGGCCACCCGCACCACGTGGAACGGGAGCTGCACGATGTACTCGCCCTTCAGGCTGAACATGACCAGGATCGTAAAGAGGAGCGCGATCAGGGTGATCGGGCTGATTTTCGGGATGAACCGGGTCTCGTACCACTCCCGGCCCTTGAGCTTGAGGCCCACTACCCGGCTCACGACGCCGCCGATGAACGGGATGCCCAGGTAGATGAACACGCTCTCGGCGATCTGGCCCATGGAGATGTCGACCACGATCGCCTCCCCGAGCCCGAGCTTGGGCGGGAGCCAGGTGATGAAGATGTACGCATACACCGAGTAGAAGAGCACCTGGAAGATCGAGTTGAACGCCACGAGCCCGGCGCAGTACTCCCGGTCGCCGCCGGCGAGGTCGTTCCACACGATCACCATGGCGATGCACCGGGCGAGCCCGATCAGGATGAGCCCCACCATGTACTCGTGGTACCCGTGGAGGAGGGTGACCGCGAGCACGAACATGAGCACCGGCCCCACGATCCAGTTCTGCACCAGCGACAGCGCGAGCACCTTGGTGTTCTTGAACACCTCGGGGAGCTCCTCGTAGCGCACCTTCGCCAGCGGCGGGTACATCATGAGGATGAGCCCGATGGCGATGGGGATGTTGGTGGTGCCCACCTGGAAGGCGTTGATCACGTTTCGCACGCCGGGGAAGAGGTACCCCCAGCCCACCCCCACCGCCATGGCGAGAAAGATCCAAAGCGTGAGGTACCGGTCGATGAACGAGAGCTTCTTCGCGACACCCTGCGGCATGACAAACCCTCCTCACAGAACAGGAACGGTGTGGAGTCTCCGGTCTACGGTCTGCGGTCGACGGTCTTGGGCCTTCGGCCCGCCGGGCGGCGGGCCTCCCCGTGATCCCGGGTCCGGGCGTTACCCCTCTTTCCCCGCCCCCTCACCGGGGCGCGCGGGGGTCTCCCGCAGGAACGCCTCGACCCGGGCACGGATCTCGTCGCGGACCCGGCGGAACACCGCCATCACCTCCTCCTCGGTCCCCGCGGCCTCGGCCGGGTCGTCGAAGGGCCAGTGCTGGCGGTCCTTCACCCGGCCGACGAACACGGGGCACGACTCCTTGGCCCCGCCGCACACGGTGACCACGAGGTCGAAGTCTTCCCCCAGGTACTTCTCCACCGGGTCACTCGTGTGGCCGGAGATGTCCACCCCGGCCTCGGCCATCACCCGCACCGCCCGGGGGTTCAGGCCCTGGGGCCGGGTGCCGGCCGAGAACACCTCGTAGCGGTCCCCCCCCAGGTGCCGGAGCCACCCCTCGGCCATCTGGCTCCGGCAGGAGTTCCCGGTGCACAAAAACAGCACGCGTTTCCTACGGACTTCGCTCATCGCTCTCCGGTCTCCGGTTTCGGGCCCTCGGCTGCCAGGGGCCGGGCCGCCTGGAGCCAAAAGATTTCTGGCTTCCTATTGCTCCAGCGGCTAAATCGGCACAGCCGGGGCATGGGGCCTGCTGGAGCGCCGGGCGTGGCCCCTACAGTCGCTGCATCCGGCACTCAGCCAACGACTGGGACTCTTCCGGCCAAGCGGACTGACGAAAACGCCTTGAGTTCTGAGTGGGTCCGTCCATCCGGCTGAGTGCCGGATGCAGCGTAAGCCGGATGCCGCACTCACGCACGGCCGGAAGCAGGCCCCATGCCCTGGCGACCACCTTGCGCGCCTCTAAAGGCGCCGGGTTGATAGCCTCCTAGACAAAATGACTGACACCTGAACGAAGGGACCCGCCTCCTCAGCTTGAATCCTCGTGGGTTATCCTGGCTGGGGGGCACAGGACAGAGCCACTCTCAAGCACAAAAGGAGGCGGGTCATGGCAAAGCATATC
>NZ_BAAHFQ010000233.1:0-3469 GCF_054681715.1 Deferrisoma sp. | reverse complement strand
CTCTCCCCCCGACGGGGGGAGAGGGAGACAGAAGGCGCCCCGCTCCCTATCGGCGTGCAACAGTCCCCCCTCCCCCGGCGGGAGGGGGACAGGGGGAGGGGGAAGGGGCGAGGCGGCCCCCGTCGTGAGTTCCCCCCCGTCGCAGGGCCCCGAGGATGCCCCGGGGGCTACCTGGCTTCCTGATTGGTGAATCGATAGCTCCATGGACGCGATCGAGATCGAGGGCGGGGCCCGGCTGGCGGGGGAGGTGACCGTCAGCCCGGCCAAGAACGCGGTGCTCCCGCTCATGGCGGCGGCGCTCCTGGCCGAGGGGCCGTGCCGGCTCCGCCGGGTGCCTCGGCTGAGCGACGTGCGCACCCTGGCCCGGCTGCTGGAGCACCTGGGCGCCTCGGTGGCGTTCGAGGCCGATGGGATGCGGATCGACGCCTCCGGGGTCGGGGTGCTCGAGGCGCCCTACGAGCTCGTGAAGACCATGCGGGCGTCGGTGCTGGTGCTGGGGCCCCTGGTGGCCCGGTTCGGCCGGGCCCGGGTGAGCCTGCCGGGGGGGTGCGCCATCGGCGCCCGGCCCATCGACATGCACCTCAGGGGGCTCGAGGCCATGGGGGCGCGGATCCGGCTCGAGCACGGGTACGTGGAGGTGGAGGCCCCGCGGCTCGAGGGGGCCCGGATCGTGCTCGACCTGCCCACCGTGACCGGCACCGAGAATCTCATGATGGCCGCGGCCCTGGCCCGGGGCCGCACCGTGATCGAGAACGCCGCCCGGGAGCCCGAGGTGGAGGACCTGGCCCGGTGCCTCACGGCCATGGGGGCCCGGGTCCGGGGCGCCGGGTCGGCCGTGGTGGAGATCGAGGGCGTGGACCGCCTCGGCCCCTACGACCACGACCCCATCCCCGACCGGATCGAGGCGGGCACCTTCCTGGTGGCCGGGGCCCTGTGCGGGGGCGAGGTGTTCGTGAGGGGGGCGGTGCCCGAGCACCTGGACGCCCTCGTCCAGAAGGTGCGCCAGGCCGGGTACCGGGTGGAACCGGAGAGCGGCGGGATCCGGGTGCGGGGCAACGGCCGTTCCCGGAGCGTGGACGTGCGCACCGGGCCGTACCCCGGGTTCCCCACCGACATGCAGGCCCAGTTCATGGCCCTCATGGCCGTGGGCCGGGGCCTCAGCGTGATCACCGAGACCGTGTTCGAGAACCGGTTCATGCACGTGCCCGAACTGAACCGCATGGGCGCCGACATCCGGGTGGAGGGGGGAAGCGCGGTGGTCCGGGGGGTGGAGCGGCTTTCGGGGGCCCGGGTGATGGCCACCGATCTCCGGGCCAGCGCCGCCCTGGTGCTCGCGGGGCTCGTGGCCGAGGGCACCACGGTGGTGTCCCGGGTGTACCACCTGGACCGGGGGTACGAGCGGATCGAGGAAAAGCTGGCCGCCCTGGGGGCCCGGGTCCGGCGGATCCAGGAGAACCTGTGATCCCCGTTTGGGACCGCCGATCGTGACCGGGCCGCCCGGCCGGAAGCCGAAACGGAGAGCGCAACAAGTGGGTGAACACGAGCCGATCACCTTCGCCCTGCCCAAGGGGCGGATTCTCGAGGATTCCGCGGCGTTCCTGGAGTCCTGCGGCATCCCCGCCTCGGTGGCCCAGTCGGACTCGCGGCTCCTGCGGTTCGACGCGCCCCCCTACCGGTTCCTGGTGGTCCGGGGCCAGGACGTGCCCACCTACGTGGAGCACGGCGCGGCCGACCTGGGGATCGTGGGCCGGGACGTGCTCCTGGAGCAGGAGCCCCAGGTGTACGAGCCCCTGGATCTGGGGTTCGGGTACTGCCGGCTCGCCGTGGCGGCGCCGGCCGACCGGGTGCCCGACCCGGGCCGGTCCCACCTGCGGGTGGCGACCAAGTACCCCCGGCTCGCCGAGGCCCACTTCCGGGCCAAGGGCGTGCAGGCCGAGGTGATCAAGCTCTACGGCTCCATCGAGCTCGCCCCCTTGGTGGGCCTTTCGGAGGTGATCGTGGACCTGGTGAGCACCGGCGAGACCCTGCGGCGAAACGGGCTCGTGGAGCTCGAGACGATCCTCGAGTCCACCTGCCGGCTCATCGTGAACCGGGCGTCCATGAAGACCCGGACCCGGGAGATCTCGGAGCTCATCCGGCGGTTTCGGGAGCGGAGGGAGGCGGCATGAAACCGGTGGCGCGCTGGGGAACCCCCGAGGCCGAGGCACTCCTCGCCCGCCTGGCCGAGCGGGGGGCCGAGGCCGGGGTGGCCGAGGTGGAGCAGTCCGTGCGGGAGATCCTGGAGGCCGTGGCCCGGGAGGGGGACGAGGCCCTGTGCCGGTACACGGCCCGGTTCGACGGGCTCGATCTCTCCCCCGCGGATCTCCGGATCCCCGAGGCCGAGCTCGAGGCGGCGTGGGAGGGGCTCCCGGCCGAGGACCGGGCCGCCCTGGAACTCGCCGAGGCCCGGATCCGGGCGTTCCACGAGCGCCAGAAGCCCCAGTCGTGGTTTGCCGACGAGGACGGGGTGGTGCTGGGCCAGCGGGTGACCCCCCTCGACGCCGTGGGGATCTACGTGCCCGGGGGGACGGCCGCGTACCCCTCGAGCGTGTTCATGAACGCCGTGCCCGCCCGGGTGGCGGGGGTGGGGCGGATCGTCATGGTGACCCCGACCCCCGGGGGCCGGGCGAACCCGTACGTGCTGGGGGCGGCCTGGCTCGCCGGCGTGCGGGAGGTGTACCGGATCGGCGGGGCCCAGGCCGTGGCCGCGCTCGCCTACGGCACCCCCACCGTGCCCCGGGTGGACAAGATCGTGGGCCCGGGCAACATCTACGTGGCCACGGCCAAGCGGATGGTGTTCGGCCGGGTGGGCATCGACATGGTGGCCGGCCCCAGCGAGATCCTGGTGGTGAGCGACGGCTCGGGCGAGCCCGCCTGGATCGCGGCCGACCTCCTGAGCCAGGCCGAGCACGACCCCTGGGCGACGGCCGCGCTGGTCTCGACGGACGAGGCTTTCGCCCGGGCCGTGGCGGCCGAGGTGGAGGCCCAGTTGGCCCAACTGCCCCGGGGCGAGATCGCCAGGAAAAGCTGGGAGGACCGCGGGGCCGTGCTCGTGGTACCCTCCCTGGAGGTGGCGGCCGAGGTGGCGAACCGGGTCGCGCCCGAGCACCTGGAGCTCGCGGTGGAGCGGCCCTGGGACCTCCTGGGGAAGATCCGCCACGCGGGGGCCGTGTTCCTGGGCCACCACACGCCGGAGAGCCTCGGCGACTACCTGGCCGGCCCCAACCACGTGCTGCCCACGGCCGGGACGGCGCGGTTCTACTCGCCCCTGGGCGTGGAGGACTTTCTCAAGCGCTCCAGCGTGCTCTCGTTTTCCCGGGAGGCCCTGGGCCGGCTGGCCGAGCCGGTGATGCGGATCGCCCGGCTCGAGGGCCTGGAGGCCCACGCCCGGGCGGTGGAGAAGAGGGTGGGACGGGGGGACGGTAGGACG